>SFNH01000067.1 GCA_004554205.1 Clostridium sp. | reverse complement strand
TCTTTTTGTATTCTGCTCACTTATTCGTACCTTTGACGCTACGCATCTTAGGTACTTTCGTTCGGAAATGAAAAGAAAAACGGGTTTTCCTTTTTCAGGAAATCAAAAAATACTGACAGATCATAAGCGTAGGCAATCCGAGTCCGCGAGGAGGTACGAGGCTCGATCCCGCGGAAGAATTCCACACAGAAAGGAGGAAGTTCCTTCATCATCTGACGTAGCTTTTTGATATTCTCAATATCTTTTTGTGCGTAGTAAGGTATGTTTGCCATGAAAAAGCCTCCTATCTATTCGTTAAACTATTCTTTCGCGAATAGTTAAGGAACGGTTAGTAGACATAAAATTTTTATGTCTACTTATCTTATCTGGAGTCCACCGGACTACACGCCCGGTCCCCGCTCTTCCGATTTTGTTTCCATATTCTGACCGGGCGCTTCCAGTGAACCGTGTGTCTCTCTCGGACCTTCCTCCGTGTTTCCGGGGAAACCGGATGGACGTTCGGGCGGATTCACACCGGGGCCGACTTCAGGTTCCTTTCCGGCATCGGAAGCGCCGGGGTCTCCCTGCGCATCGTTACCGGATGGTTTCGTATAAGAGTTTTCCTCCTCGGTTTCTTCAAACGGCGCTATGGTGCTTTCCTCGACGTTGGCGCTTTCCGAAGCACTTTCCTCTACACTTTCACTTTCTTCTGTGCTCTCGTTCTCCGGCTCGGCGGGCTCCGTCTCCGGCGATTTTTCCGGCTGCGCGGATGGTTTTTTGCCCTGGTCGCCGCCGCTGCCCCCGGAAGCGCCCACATTCTTCCCGCTCTCGGTATTCTTCCCCGGCTCTGAAAGCCCGCTGACCTTTGCGATGTGCGCGCTGATCTCTTTCACGCCTTCCGACGGACTGTACTGTGCATCATCATATAAGAAGCTGTGAAGCTCGGTGACATTGCTCGCGAGCGTCGTAGGGATCACACAGGATTTCTTTCCGATCTTCATCTCCTGATGGGAAAACGGGAAGCCTGAGGTCTGTCCGATATAGTATTTTCGCGCATTTTTTGCGATCCCGAGCAGATCATCAAGCCCAATACTCGTCGAGATCTGCGGGTAAACGGCTCCGACAAGGTTTTTTAAGGTGGAAAAATCCGCCTGCTTCGCCTTCTCCATCGCCTGCCCTAAAACCCTGCGCTGCCGCTCGGTGCGGTTGAAATCTGTGTCCATCAGGCGCAGCCTCGCGTACGCCACTGCCTGGACGCCGTCTAAGTGGTTCATCCCGCTTCTCTCAAGATGCACGGAGCCAACGCCGGTGGAATTGACGGTCTCCGTGATAAAGGAATTGATGTAGGCAAACTCCTTATCCGTGATCTCGATATCCACCCCGCCAAGCACGTTTATCGCGTCTGCAACGGCTTTCCAGTTAAAGGTGGCATAATCATCAATCGAAAGGTCCAAATTGCTTTTCAGGGCTTCTACGGCCTGCTCATGGCCGCCTTTAAAATAGGCTTCATTGATTTTATCATAATCATCAGGGGCAATTTTTAAGTAGCTGTCACGGAAGACGGAAACCAGTCGGATTTCTCCGGTTTTTTTGTCAATGCTCGCCAGCATCTCCACATCAGATAATGCACCCTTGCCGAGATTTCCGTTTCTGGAATCCACTCCGAATACGGCGATCGTCCAATATCTTTCACCGCTGCGGGACTTAAAAAACAGAAAAGCGCCCGCAAAAAGCGCTGCGGCAAGCACAAGAAGCCACAATCCCCCGCCGCGCCGCCTGCGGCGGCTTCTCACAGTTCTGCTTCTCTCCTGCGCCGCCTCACCCGCGTTCTGCCCAATGGCGCTCTCCGCCGGCATTTTGCGGGTTTTGTGAGCGTGTCTGTCCCGCATACGGGTAAGCTCGTCCTCATAAATATCCTGATCATTGTAGTTCATGCGTTTTCTCCTTTCAATCCGATACCAGCCTACGGTAATACGGCCAGTTTGCGCTTCGGACGGAAACGCTCACATTGTTGACGCTTCCGCCGCTCTCATGGATGCACCGGATCTGCCCATCCTCCGTCCATTCAAGAAACATGATAACGTGTGAGTCCACCCCGGTCCGTACAATGATATCCCCGGGCTTTAACTGATCCCGGCTGATCCTCGTCCCCAGCACGGCAAGACCTGCCGTTCCCTCATAGGCAAGACGCTTCCCGGTTGCCGACCAGTAGACCCAGTTGATCCAGCCGGAGCAGTCAAGCCCATTTAATACACGTCCGTCGTCGTCCGGCGATGTGATAGCTCCGAAGCTGTTTTTTGCGTAATTCGGCGCGGATGGCTTGCCTCCCCAGTAGTAAGGCACCTTCCCGACTGATTCCAGCGCAAAGCGCACGACATTTTTTCGCGTTTCCGACAGATCGGCGGGCAGCCGCGCCATATATGTATCAATCTCACCTGGAGACAGTGGGATTACGGAGGAAATCGACGAGACGCTCAGACCGTACTTCTCAAACCAGTTCTGCTCCGCCAAAAGTCGCGCGGACGCTTTTGTGTAGCGGTTCCAGCCCTGCCAGCCGTTCTCATCGAAATTTTTTCGGCTATTGCCGGTTTTATCGTTATCGAACAGGCTTTTGCGTTCCTTTAAGCCGACAATTTTCATGTGGATGATGAGATCCACATGACCCGGGCAGCCGGAGGAAGCATTGGCCGCGGATGCCTCCCGCGCATCCGACAGGGTTGCCATTGCGGCTGTCCCGGAAGCCTCCAATTCCTCTAACTGCCTCTTCTCTTCGTCCTCGGTCAGACAGCCCGGACAATAGTAGACATCGCTGATGTCAAGCGAATAGGAATGCGACTGTTTCCAAAGTTTTTCAGAATAGTCCAAAAACATCTTCTGATCCTCCACACCCTTAAAATAGGTGTAAAGATTTGCCATGGACATGATATCCTTAACATTGGAATACGGGGTGATCGGATTGCCGTCACCGTCCGTTGCCGTCATTCGGATCGTTTGAAAGGAATTGATGATCCAGGTATCCGGATTATCCTTGTCGTGGCCCACATTGTTCGGATTATAGCGCCCCATGACACATGATATCGGTTTTCCGAGCCGGGCGGCCATCTCTGCCGGAGCTATGTCGGAAAGGTCATAGATACCGTTAAGCCACTCCACATCCTTCGTCATTAAAATTTTAAACGCTTCTCCTGCCAGGCTTTTAGACGCATCGCTCTGATCCACGCCTTCCGGGAAGAAATATGTCAGATTCAGCTCCCCCGGCGTGGGGCGATAGCTTTCTTCCTCGGCTGTGGAAGATTCCGTGGACGTTTCGGAGGGTTCCGTCGGTGCTGTGGATTCTTCCACGGGCGTTTCGGAGGATTCCTCCGCGGGGGGCGTCTCTGTTTCAGAAAGGGCCCGGATGCCCGGAAGTGTCTCCGCTTCTGTTGTGATTCTTTCCGCGCCGCTCTGCACGCCGTAGGAGAACACGCCTGCTATACATGAGATCAATACGGCTGTCAGTACAAGCACAAGCGCTGGGATTTCATCGTTTTTATGCTTCTTAAGAAAACGCAGAAATGCCTCCGCCATTTTCTTATGCTGTTCTTTTTTTCCTTTCATTGTAAGAGTACCTTGAATAAATCCGCCTAATATATTATGATATAAAGGTAAATGTTTGGCGGGTCTGCGCATTTACCGCACTGACCGTATGAGTTTACCTCCCCGGCTTGCATGCACTCATTGTATCACAGAAACAGCGGAAATAACAGTAGAAAACACATAAGATTTACTTAATCAATATTTACATAATTAAAAGGAGAGTTTATACATGTGTGGGATTATTGGATATTCAGGGCCTCTTGACGCCTGCAAGGTTCTGTTAGAGGGACTGGCGGGGCTTGAGTACCGCGGCTACGACAGCGCAGGGCTTGCGCTCTGCATGGAGGATTCCAGTATCTGCCTTGTCAAGAAGGCGGGAAAAGTGAAAAATTTAAAGGAGGTCTGCGATGCGCAGATAAATGGCGTCTCCCACTGCGGGATCGGCCACACGCGCTGGGCGACCCACGGCGGCGTAAGCGATTCAAACGCCCATCCCCACCGTGCGGGAAGCGTAACGCTGATCCACAATGGCATTATCGAAAACTACCATGCCCTCACGGAGCAGTTTCATTTAAGCGGCAGGCTTAAATCCCAGACAGACAGTGAGGTCGCCGCATGGGTCCTTGACAGCCTCTACGATGGCGATCCCTTAATGGCGATCCGCAGGCTGAATGAGCTTTTAGAGGGCTCCTACAGCTTCTGCATCATGTTTGACGACCAGCCGGGGTCTGTGTACGCTATCCGCCGTGTGAGTCCGCTCGTGGCGTCCTACACCCACGCGGGCGCGCTGATCGCGTCTGACTTAACGGCGCTCATTCCCTACACCAACCAGTATTTTGTCGTGCCGGAGGAGCGCATTGTAAAGCTCACTCCCTATAAGCTCCATGTCTACCGGATGGACGATTCCTTCAGCAAGGAATACCCGGAGATCATGACCGTCAACTGGAATATGGACGCGGCCATGAAAAACGGCTATCCTCATTTCATGCTCAAGGAGATCCACGAGCAGCCGCAGGCAATGAAAAACACGATCCTCCCGCGTCTGAACAAGGGCCTGCCCGATTTCACCGACGACGGGATACCCGATGACATCCTTAAGACATGCAGCCGGATTCAGATTGTGGCATGCGGCACGGCGATGCACGCCGGTATGGTCGCGCGGGCATTATTCGAGCCGATCTTAAGGATCCCGGTGACGGTGACGATCGCGTCCGAGTTCCGCTATGAGCAGCCTCTGATCGATGAAAATACACTGGTCATCATCATCTCCCAGTCAGGAGAGACGATCGACACGCTGGCGGCCCTGCGCCTTGCCCGCGAGTACGGCTCCCCCACCCTCTCGATCGTCAATGTGAAGGGTTCCACCATTGCGCGGGAAAGCGACTATGTCCTCTACACCCATGCCGGCCCGGAGATTGCCGTGGCAAGCACCAAGGCCTACTCCGTTCAGCTTGCCGCGCTTTACATGATCGGTTGTAAAATGGCGTTTGTGCGCGGAAAATTCACAGATAAGGACGCGGCGGATTTTATGACAGATCTTCTGGATGCGATCCCTGCCATGGAAGCGATGTTAGCTTTGAAGGAAACGATCAGGGACACAGTCACCCATATTATCCAGAGCCCCGACGCATTCTTCATCGGACGCGGGCTGGATTACGCCTTCTCTTTAGAGGGAGCCTTAAAGCTTAAGGAGATTTCCTATATTCACTCGGAGGCATACGCCGCGGGAGAATTAAAGCACGGAACGATCGCGCTGATCTCTGACCAGGTGCCGGTCATCGCCATCGCCACCCAACAGCATGTATTCTCCAAGATGATCTCCAATATCCGGGAGGTGAAGGCGAGAGGCGCGTTTGTGATCCTGCTGACGAAAGAAAGCTCCGTTGTCGATGAAAAACTTGCGGATATTAAAATTCGGATACCCGATGTGGACGACCGCTTTACCGTATTCCCGATCGCGGTCGCACTGCAGTTTATCGCTTACTACGCTTCCCTCGGCAAGAATCTGGACGTGGATCAGCCGCGCAACCTTGCAAAATCGGTAACAGTAGAATAATAGAGTTCCGCAAGCGGAACTCTCGCGCCGGAGCGCGGCTGCGTCAGCATCCTATTTCTTATGCGCGGAGTGCGCATCCTAAGCGGAGCGTTTTGTTTCATAGGACGAACTTTCCTATGAAACAAAATCAGTAACAGTTCAGCCGTATGGCTGAACTGTTACGAAAACTCTTTCGCGTCCATGATCTTTCCGTCCCGCCAGATGCGCTCCAGGTCGTAGAACAGGCGGTCCTCCCTGCAGAACACATGTACGATGATATCGCCGTAGTCCATGAGGATCCAGTTGGCGTTCTGATAACCCTCGATCTGCCTGAGTGGGACGCCTGCTCTGCCGAGAATCTCCTCCACGCTGTCAGCCATCGCCTGAACCTGCTTTACGTTTGAGCCGCTTGCGATCAGGAAATAGTCGGCAAGCACCGATACCTCGCGGATATCAATGACATGGATATCCTCACCCTTCTTGTCCTCCAACGCCTTGATCGCAAGCTTTGCCATCTCGTTTGCCCGCTCCATAAGCTATTCTCCTTTCACTGTCTGACCTTGTATCAGTTTTTCAAACCAGGCAAATGCCTCCTGTGTCATGGGGTCGACGGGAACGCCCTTCTTCTTCAGATACTCCAGTGTCCCCGCTAAGATTTCGTATATAGTACGATCCATGTCCTGGAATGCGAGATAGCGCATCCGGGACAGATTTTCGGCCTTATCGCGTCGCGGCTCGATGTAATCGGCAATATACACAATCTTCTCAAGCATCGTCATCCCCGGCTTTCCCGTTGTATGGCAGCGGATTGCCGAGAGAATCTCCCCATCCTCGATCCCATACTTCTTCTCGGCGAGATAAGCGCCGTACTTTGCGTGGATGACTGCCGGAGCCTTAAGCTCCTCTTTCGTCAGCTCGATACCATGCTTTTCGCATCGCGCGATCAGCTCATTGTCTGTAAAATGTTTGGCGCAGTCATGTAAAAGACCGGCGATCTCCGCCTTATTAAGATCACAGCCGTAGCGCATGGCTAACGCTACACAGGTGTACGACACGCTGACGGAATGTTCATAGCGCATAGGGTCTAAGCGGGATCTTAACTGCCTGCGGAATGTCATAATCTGTTCATTTATCGCGATCATTGTGATACTCCTGTTTCTCTTTCCTCCATGGACTGTCCGTATACAGTCCGTGGGTTATAATGTACTCTTCCACACACTTCGGAACATATTTAAAGATTGATCTGCCTCTGGACTCCATATCTCTTAGCTCCTGGGAGGAAATATCCACCTCCTCGCAGTGCAGCCGCCGGATATCCGCCCGGTATTTTTCGGAGAGATAGGCAATCTGCTCCTCCATAGTGCGGGGCGCCTGCCTGTATTCACGCCCGGCGACAAGAAGGGTTGTCCGGGACAGAACCTCGTCGGGGTGATGCCAGGTTTCCAACTCATAGAGGGAATCCGCCCCGACAATAAAATAAAACCGGTGTTCCGGGTAATCCTGTGCAAGCAGGCTCAAGGTCTGCGCAGTATATGTCTTTCCCTCGCGGACAATCTCGAAATCCGAGAATCGAAAGTACGGGTACTGTGCGATGGCAAGCTTCACCATCGCGCAGCGATCCGCCGCATCCGTCACGGGATGGTCTGTCTTGTGCGGCGGATTGTGAGAAGGCATAAACCAGACCTCAGAAAGGTCGTATTCCTGATATGCCTGCTTTCCCAAAAGCAGATGCCCGTTATGGATCGGGTCAAAGGTTCCTCCCATTATACCGATATTTGCCACGAAAAACGCCCCTTTAAGTTACTGTGTAACTGTTCAGTACCTTCACAGTTACGTTACTTTAACTTTTTATCTTTGTTTTTTGCAGGTCTGTACAGCACGATCTTCTTTCCGATCACCTGAACCACCTCGGAATGTGTCCGCTCCGCCAGCATTTCAGCGCTTGAGCGGATGTCCTCAAGGCAGTTTTTAAGCACCGTGAGCTTGATCAGCTCCCGCGCCTCCAATGCCTCTGAAACCGCCGTGACAAGCTCCGGCGTCACACCCGCCTTGCCGACCTGAAAGATCGGCTCTGTCGTCATAGCAAGCCCCTTAAGATAGGCTCTCTCTTTACTGGTCATAATATTCACTCCTCATAGTACTCAAAAGCGAGTCCGTACATGCGGACCGTATCGCCCTCATTGATGCCTGCCGCCTTAAGCTCGTCAAGGATTCCATTTGCCTTTAAGAAGTCCTGGAAGAAGCGGAATCCCTTTTCCGACTCCAGATTGGTGTAGCCGAGCATCTTCTCAATGCGCGGCCCCTCCACCACAAACTCTCCGTCCTCATTCTGTTCTACCGTGTACGGCAGGTTCCGGTCAGCGGCATACTCGATCTCAAATTCTTTCTCAAAGATCACGGGCTCCGGGTTTACTGTACTTAACAGCTCATACACAGCGTATAAAAGCTCCTTCACGCCCTTTCCGCTGACTGCCGAGACCGGAAATACAGGGATCTTCTCCGGCTCAAACTCTCTCCGCAAAATCTCTATCGGGTCTGCATCCCCGGAGTAGATGGCGTCGATCTTGTTTGCAGCAATGACCATAGGGCGATTTAAAAGCTCCGGGTTATACGCACAAAGCTCCGCGTTGATGGCGCGGATATCCGATACCGGGTCGCGCCCTTCCGTGCCTGCGGCATCGACCACATGCACCAGAACACGGCAGCGCTCAATGTGGCGCAGAAAATCGTGCCCCAGTCCGACGCCCTGGGAAGCGCCCTCGATCAGCCCCGGAATATCCGCCATCACAAAGCCCTTTCCGCCGTCTAAGTCCACCACGCCAAGGTGCGGATTTAAGGTGGTAAAATGATAATTTGCAATCTTCGGCCGCGCGTTTGAGACGCGGGAGAGCAGGGTCGATTTCCCCACATTCGGGAATCCGACAAGCCCGACGTCCGCGATCACCTTGAGCTCAAGCTGGACCCACAGCTCATGCCCCGGCTGTCCGGGCTTCGCATACTTCGGCGCCTGCATGGTCGGAGTGGCGAAGTTCATATTGCCGAGTCCGCCTTTTCCGCCACGAAGGATCACCTCGCGCTTATGTCCGCCGGACATATCGGCGATCACCTTTCCCGTCTCAAAATCCTTGATGACCGTCCCCTCCGGAACTTTGATAACGAGATCCTGCGCGTTGGCGCCGTGGCAGCGCTTCTTCCCCCCGGGCTCGCCATCCCGTGCGACATACTTCCGCACATGGCGGAAATCCGTGAGGGTATTAAGCCCCGGATCCACCTCAAAAATGATATCTCCGCCCTTGCCGCCGTCCCCGCCGTCAGGTCCTCCGGCCGGCACATAGAGCTCTCTGCGGAAACTGACATGGCCGTCCCCGCCCTTTCCCGATTTGATAAAGATCTTTGCATGGTCTGCAAACATAGCTTCACCCTCGTCCTTTCTGGTGAGTGAAAAAAGGCTTCATACTCGTTATCAGTATGAAGCCCGTCAGTCTTATTATTCGTTGATCGTTCTCGGATATACAGAAACCTGCTTCTTGTCTCTGCCTTTTCTCTCAAACCTCACAACACCGTCTACAGTGGCAAACAGGGTATCGTCACCGCCGCGGCCTACGTTTAAGCCCGGATGGATCTTAGTACCGCGCTGCCTGTAAAGAATGTTGCCGGCTAAAACGAACTGACCGTCTGCTCTCTTTGCGCCCAGTCTCTTGGACTCGGAATCTCTGCCGTTCTTGGTAGAGCCAACACCCTTTTTATGAGCGAACAACTGAAGGTTCATCTGAAACATCTCTCACACCTCCTTGAATCGGATTTTTATATACGGTTCCCCGTATGACTCCTCGATATCCTGCAGCCCGAATATCAGGGAATTCATAAGAAGCGTCGCTTCCGGACCGACATCACCCGTGAAACAGAACCGGAACAGTCCCGTCTTTTCGTCCTCCTCCGCCTCAAAGGTATCCTCTGTGAAATGCTCCACACAGTTTGCCATATTAAGCGCCAGGGCGGACACTGCTGCACACACAAGCTCCTGTCCCTCTGCCGGATTTTCCTTAGACCCGGCATGGCCTGAAAGCTCGATTCCGCTGTAGTGATGTCCGGAATCAACAAATACGGTTACATTGATCATGATTACGCGTTGATCTTGTCGATCTTGATCTGGGTATAGAGCTGTCTGTGGCCATTTTTCTTATGATAGCCGGTTTTTCTCTTATACTTGTAAACGATCACTTTTTTCGCTTTTGCCTCTTTTACAACGGTTCCGGTAACGGTCGCACCTGCTACGGTCGGGCAGCCGATGGATAACTCTCCGTTGTTCACTGCAAGAACCTGGTCAAACGTAACGGTT
>SFNH01000066.1 GCA_004554205.1 Clostridium sp. | reverse complement strand
CCAGAGATGAGGATGAAGAACTGAATTCTCTGAATAACCAGCGGAAAATCATATATAACTTTGCTGTCAGCAACGGCCACGAGGTGGTGGGCGAATCCTTCGATGACAATGTCAGCGGTATGCAGATGGACCAGCTGACCGCACCGCTGCTGCGGGAGCTTATTGACCATATCGAGGTGTACGAAACGCAGGGCGTCGGAAAAAGTAGAACACAGCGCATCACAATTCACTACCGCTTTGTGGGGTACATCAACATCCCGGCAGCGCCTCTGACAAGCCATTATATCTCCGAAACAAGGCAGGGCGTGGCCGTGGAATATATCCCCGCATAACGAAGGAGAGCAGGCGAAATGTCTGCTCTCCAAAAGAAGCATAAAAAATCGAGTGTTCATAACATCAAATCCGTTATGAACACTCGATATGGTGCGGGCATGGGGACTCGAACCCGCACACCACTGAGGTAACGGAACCTAAGGGGTATGTCACCTTAGTGAAAGATTTTCAGAGCCCTCCATATCGTAAGGGAAGGACATCTTTCCAACGCTTCAAAAGATATTCGGTCGTGACCGGCTGAACATCTGCTAAATCATAGCACACTTTGCCGGAAAAGTATAGCGTAATCAAGTACTTTGCTGGAAAAAGTTTTTAGCGGTCTCCTCATGACACAGGCGGTAATATAAGTGTTTTTATTTCCTAACGAGGGGACATTTCTCAGTGCAAGTGGTTGTTTTATTATCCTGCAAATCCAATTCGCTTTTGTACTCGAGCAGGGCCAAGGAGCGCGCGCATATCGCTTTCTGTGAAAACTGCCTGGATATCTTCTGCGCTGATCATATTATCGTTTGTTCGCAGGGCCTGTTCCATACGAGTGCGCTCAAAAACTTTGCGGATCAGTCTGGCGTTGGAGAAGTTTTCATCTTTATTACGAAAGACTATTTTTGCTCTGCAGGGATTCTCAAATTAATCAGTTGTCAAAATGGATTGAAAAAAGTCGGGATCTCTCACCCTGATCTCCGAGTCCTCAGTCGAGTCGTTTTTTGCCGCTGCTTATTTTTTGAATTATCCCGAACGTGATCGGGCAGCAATGAACAAAACTCTCATTGTTGAATCTCCGGAGGAATGGAACAATCTCATAATTAAGCGCATCAATTCATTCTTTGGATTCAGAGCCGACCTTCAACTCAAGTACAAAGTTTTGCGATGAATCGCAACTTTTTCTGCACTAATTATCTTACAAGCAGGCCGAAATTGCTTGTATTTTAGCACTTTTTTCGCTCGGAAGCAGACACTGCTTAAATTCTGCTCGGTCTGAAAAACATAATAAACAACAGCTATGCGCCAATTAAAGTGAGAATGGCATCTTTCGGCGCGTCCAGATAGCATATTCTCAAGAAAACATATTGTTTTGTCAAAAACATATTCAAGCACTCTTTATAAGCTCCTTGTATTATATGTATTTTTCTTTTATCCTATTGTAACTCTTTTCTGGACATTAACCAAGTCAAATTTTCGTTTTTATATTTTGGTCTTATCGGGAAATTTCTCCGAATGAACAGTAGCTGCTCCTCTTTTTCTGTGCTATTGTGTCTTGCCAGTCCAACATTATTCTCGGGCGGCGGGATCGGTCTCCGCATCATACGATGAACGGTCCTCCACACCTGAAGCCCGCTGCCAGGATACGCCGCCTTCAGCTTCTCGACCGCGCGGCTCTTCGCCTTCTCCACGGCGGACTCCTTCATCATGTGATACATCCCGATCTCTTTCAAAGTTGCTTCCGGGTATCCGAACACGCCGCAGGTCTTGCCGAGAATATCTCTATCCTTCTTCGGCAGGGTGTCGAACAGCTCCCGGAGGAGTTCGATGCAGACCTTGCGGTACACGGCCTGCTCCGCCGAAACGGAGAGCATCCCCGGCATCAGCCGCTCGTAGGGATCGCCGTCATAGCCCTCCGGAACAAGATCATGCACACCGAGGAAATGGGTGTTGTAGCGAACATACCGGCTGACACGAGCCTCGGAGATGCCTAACTCCTCCGCGATTTCACCTGTATCCTTCCATGCGGCATGATACAGCCTCTGCGCCTGACGGACGGCAGCCATCTCGTCCTTGCTCAACGCCATACAGCCAATATTCTGCTCCAGCCAGCGGGTCATGCGCCCCTTCAAATGCGGGTAGAGGTAGGTGGTGAGCACGGCGCGGCTCTCGTCATATTCTCTGCTCTGAATCCGTGTCAGAAGCTCCACGGCGCCCTCGCCGCAGAGATCGTCCAGAATCGTTTTCGTATACGCGGAAAATTGATTTGGATGATGTGAGTCCGCCGTCAGGCAGTTGAACTCCGCTGCTGCTTCCTTGGCGATTCCGCGGATCAGACCGATGTTTTTATGGTACAGCTTTTCCAGCGCGGCCTCATCGCCGTCATAATATTGGCGAACCAGTTGCTCGTTGGTCATGCTTGCTCACCCGCCTTTTCCTTCGGCGGACGGCCCCTCGGATTGGCCGTTCTGGTGATCTCACAGTGCTGGTAAACGCGCTCAGAGGAAATACGCTGCTCGAAAGCCTCCACGGAGATATTCGCGTCGCGCAGGGCATCATAGAGCAGATCCCGCACATAGTCCTTGGCTTTTCTTGCATCCTCCTGTGAGATCGCACCCCGCTGCATATCCTTTGTGATGCGGGCAAAAGCGGTCACCTTGACTTTGACCTTTGGGATGTCCTTCGCCAGCTCCTTCTGCACCTCCACCGCGCCGAACTGCCGGCAGGTGTAGCCGGGCGCATGGGGACACGCCCCTTCGCAGTATAACGCGTGGACGCCGCTCTTGAGCAGAAAATACCGTCCGCAGATGATGCAGCGGCGGATGTTGTGCCCACTGTTCAGCGCCAGCATATAATCGGCTTTCATCAGCGCCTGTAAGCTATCTGTCACATGCTCCTGACAGATAGCGACAGAGCCGTCCGGCAGTGGCCGCGGCACATAGGAAAGCTCGTAGGCATCGTGGGTCGTATAGCAGTCGCCGTTGTTGCGGATGGGATTGACGATGAGCTTTTCCGCAATGCGTTCATCATTGTAGAAGCCGTAGAGTGCTGCGGCATAGTCCTCTGGGCTGTTATGCTTCAGCTTGGACAGACTAAAACTGATGAAATTCCGAATAGTACCGTTGAAAGCGCGAATGTCGTGAAGATATGTTTCATAACGGCGGATGTACTTTTTGTAATCACGCCATGTGTCCTTGGTAGGACCGATGGCACGAAGCATTTCGTAATAAAAGGCATCGCCTTTTTCTAAAGCTGCTTCGCTCGGATGGAACAGGTCAAGCGGAACATCCTTGACCGTTTCACTGCGCACGGAGATCTCATTTGCCACGCGCTCAAGTCGTTTCCGTTGTATCTCTTCTGACGGCTCACGCTCCTCTTTCGGAAACAAATCGAACTGCCCCGTGATCTCCCGTATGACAGAGAAGAAAGCGTCCTCGCTCTCGTCCAGCAGCAGGCGGAACACAGCGTAGCGGCGCAGTACCCCACAGAGTGCTGTCAGCTCCTCGTTCAGCTTCCACCAAAGCTCTATGCTCCCGCTCTGCTCATATTCTTCCGCAAGGCTGGTGACCTGCTTCATGTGTTTGCTCATGGGTCGGTATTCGTCCGGCGACAAATTCAGCAGATCGGCGGACAACATACCAGCGGTGAACTGCTGACCGTATAGCTCCAGCGTACTGCCATAGGTGTAGAAAACGATGCTGCCTCCCATGTGTATCCTCCCTCGCAAAATTTGTCCTACTTGACTTTTAATCTGTCCATGCTTTTTCTCATCATAGCATGAATTCCTCCACAATACAAGCAGAGGGAAGAAACCTCGCGCCGTCCCGTGGTAACTCCTCTCTATATTTTCCTGCTCTCATCGTTCCGATGGGAGCAATATTTTTTAAGGAGGAAATGAAATTGAAAAAAGCAAACCGATTGCTGACCATCGACGGAGAAACGTTGATGAGTCAGCCGCTCACGCCGCTGAACTTCGTGGTGGATACGCTGCTGTCCCAGGGCCTGCACATCCTTGCGGGCTCACCCAAGGTGGGAAAGTCCTGGCTGGCGCTGTGGCTGGCGGTCACGGTGGCGAAGGGCGAAGCCGTCTGGGGCATGGGCGTGAAGCGGGGTACCACGCTCTACCTCTGCTTGGAGGACTCCACCCTTCGCATCCAGAACCGCCTGTTCGAGATCACGGAGGACGCCCCCGCCAACGTCCACTTCTCCACCAGCAGCGACACCCTTGGTAAGGGTCTGGAGGAACAGCTCTGCGCGTTCCTCTCTGAGCACCCCGACACGGTGCTGGTCATCATCGACACACTGCAAATGATCCGCGGCACCGGTTATGACAACACCTACGCAAATGACTACCGTGACCTCTCCGCACTGAAGCGTATTGCGGACGCCCACGGCATCGCCATTCTGTTGATCCACCATCTGCGAAAGGAGCTTGCCGACGATGTGTTCAGCCGCATCTTTGGCACAACGGCCATCAGCGGCGCGGTGGATTCCAGCTTTACGCTGGTAGAGGAGAAGCGCGGCAGCGGCAAGGCAACACTCTCCTGTATCGGACGCGACATCGAGTACCGGGAGCTGACGCTGGAGCGCAACGCGGAAAATGTGTGGGAGCTGGTGTCGGACAGCCGGACGCAGCCGGAGCTGTTGGGCGGCCAAATCGTCATTCTTCTCTCTGAGCTGATGAGTGACCGCGCGGAATTTATCGGCACTCCCACGGAGCTGTCCGCGCAGATCGACCCTGTGGGCAGCGAGGGCATCACGCCGAAGAAGGTATCTCGCCTGATCCTGCAAAGCGTTGCCGCACTAAGCAAAATCGGCATTTCCGCCGTGGTGCGCCGCAGCAACGGCAAGCGGCTCATCGAGCTGCGCCGTGCCGAAAGTGACGATGCTCAGGGTACCCAAGCTGTTGACCCTATCGACCCTGCCGCTGTCTCAGGCGGTGAAAACGCCCCGTGTTTCGCCCTGTGAGCCGCTGTGTGCGCGGTTGGGGGCTGGGGTGGCGTGTGTACCCGCCGAGGGGATCTTCAGCCCACACAGGGCGAATTCCGGGACGGCATAAAAACGGTAAATACGCCGCCGTGACCCGCGGGCGTCCAGCGTTTCAACAGCATGAATCGCGCACCGAGGGTAGTGATACCGCCCCCTTGCAGGAACGCCGAAAAAGCGCTGTGTGAAGGGAGAAAAATTCCTTAAAAGCCAGCAGAAGAAACATTTTATTTCTCTGCCGCAGATGGAAAATCCCTCTGCGTAAGCCGTTATCCCCAATAGGCGCAGAGACTCCCTGTTACGGGAGCTTTTATCACCTCCGTTGGAGGTGGGCCAGCATCGCATTTGTCTGGTCTGCGGCGAAGCCGCTGCCCTGCCAAACGCACCGGGCGGGCAAAGCCCTGCACCCAAATTCCGGGCGAAAGCCCGGACCCACTTTTAGCTACGATTGGAGAAAAACATGAAAAAAGATATCAAATTCAGCACGCGCATGGCATCCACCGACCGCGAGAAGATCAGGGCGCTGGCGGCGAAGGCCCACATGTCCATGAGCGAATACGTCACCACCTGCTGTCTCGGCAAGCGGATCGTTGTCATCGATGAACAGAAAGAGCTGCTCCGCCAGCTCAAGGGCATCGGCAGCAACATCAACCGCCTCACCGTCCTCGCCAACATGGGCAAGGTGCAGCTCATCGGTCTGGAAAAAGCTGCCGGTGAGTTGTCCGAGGTCAGCGCCGCGTTGCGGGCTGTCATGGAAGGGCGGTGAGCCGTATGGCCATCGTACATTTCGTGAACTACAAGCGGGGCACACAGTCCCGCGCCGCTATGCGCGGCGTGATGCTCTACGTCATGCAGGAGATGAAAACCACATGGGAGGGCGCGCCGCTCGTCAGCGGCATCAACTGCCAGCCCCAAAGCGTCTATGACGACTTTCTGAATACCAAGCTGCTCTACCACAAGGACGGCGGCGTGATGTTCTACCACATGGTGCAGAGTTTCCCCAAGGGCGCGGCGGTCGATCCCCGGCAGGCCCACGAAGCCGCGCGGCGGCTGGCGGAATACTTCGACGGCTGCGAGGTGCTGGTTTGCACCCATGTAGACCGGGAGCACATCCACTCCCACTGCGTCATCAACTCCGTCAACTTTGAGACCAGCAAAAAGCTGCACATGGCAAAGGAGCAACTGCAAGAGTTGATGCGGCGCAACGATGCGATCTGTCAGGAGATGGGCCTGCCGGTCTTTGATGCGCCAACACAGCAGGCCCGCGGCATGGGCGGCGCGGAATACCACACGGCGCTGAAGGGCCAAAGCTGGAAGCTGCGGCTCATGAACACCATTGATACGTGCATGAAATACGCCGCCGACAAGGATGCCTTCGTTTCCCTGATGGCGTCCGAGGGCTACGCTGTCCGCTGGGAAAGTGGCCGCAAGTACATCACCTATACCACCCCGGACGGCATGAAATGCCGCGATAACAAACTGCACGAAGAAAAGTATTGCAAGGAGGTCATGGAGAATGAATTCAGAATCAGAGCAGAGATTGTCTCTGCAAGAACTCAAGCAGCGCAACACCCAGCAGGCAGTACTTCCGACGCCGACACCACCTCACGAAGCGTGTCCCTCGAAAGCGGACTGGGAGCGAATGATGAAATACATGGATGCACTGTGGTACCATGCAGATCGGCAGACAGATCTGTTGGAGAGCGTCAGCAGGCAGATGTCGCAGCTTCCCACGCGGACGCAGCTGGACGATCTTCTGAAGACGGTACGGCATCTGGAGCAGATGACCGAACAGGCTGGGAAGCCGAAAGAGAATTCTTTTTCTCTGCACAGAATCAGACTTCCCAGACTGCATCTACCACAAGTCAGTATTCCGGCATTGATCTCTCTACTGATGGCGGCGGCAGCACTGCTTCTGCTCTGGTGGGGCTTGGGCACCGTCTGGAGCAGCTCCAGCCTGCTGAGCCTGTGATTCCTGCGAGGCACCACACCGACAGAAAGGTATTGCAAAAAGAACGGGAAAAGAAGATCGCCCTCGGTCACAAGGCGGATGACCACGAGGACGAGGTGAGCTATGACTGGCAGCAGACCATGTGAGGTCTGCTATTTTTATTGCCCGAATTGACTTTGGGAGAAAGGAACGCTATGGGTAGAAAGAGAAAAGAATCCAATATTGCGAGCGTCATGTACTCCTATGTGGGTACGGACGATCAGTTCGATGATTTCCTGAAAATGATGATCCACGACTATCTGTCTGTGGATCATCCATATACAAATCGAACCACCGATTTTGTTGCTAAAGTAGAAACGGAAGTCGCCTGATTTGTTTTGATAGCTATTCAAAAAATTGTGTGCTATGGTGTGTCGTGCATGATCGGCACACCATAGCGGAAAGGAACGATTATGAAAGTCTGGCTCTATTATCGGCTGTCCAGAGATGAGGATGAAGAATTGAATTCTCTGAATAACCAGCGGAAAATCATATATAACTTTGCCGTCAGCAACGGCCACGAGGTGGTGGGCGAATCCTTCGATGACAATGTCAGCGGTATGCACTTCAACCGTGAGGGAATCGACAAAATCTATGAGGTGGTCGAAGCGGGCAAGATCGAAGCCATCATCGTTAAAGACCTGTCCCGCCTGGGCCGTCACCGGACGCAGACCGCACTCTTTATCGACTACCTCCGAGAACATGATGTGCGGGTTCTGTCCGCAACGGAAAATATCGACACCTTCAATGAGAACGATGATCTCATCATCGGCTTTAAGGGGCTGGTCAACGACTTCTATGCCCGCGATGGCAGCCGTCGTGTGCGAACCGGTTACCGGCAAAAGCAAAGGGAAGGCATCGTGACCATCCCGCCTTTCGGCTACTTCAAGGATAAGAACACAAAAAAGGTCGTTGTCGTAGAAGAAGCCGCCGAAACGGTCCGGCTGATCTTCTCCGCCTATGTCGGCGGCAGCGGCATGAAGGCCATCGCCCGCACACTGAATGAGCAGAGAAGAAAAACGCCCGCGCTCATGCAGGTGGAACTGCTGAGCAAGCGCCTTCCCAACACCCAGGATGGCATCCTCAAGAAATATCTGTGGGATGCAACGATGGTGGCCCGAATCTTAAAAGATGAAAGCTACATCGGCACCCTGATCTGCCACAAGAGCGAGCGCAATAAGATCAATAAGACCTTTCGGTTCACAGATACGGAGGAGCAGTTCCGGCATGAAAATTATCTGCCAATGATCGTGACTCGTGAGATATGGGAACAGGCGCAGGCGCTCCTTGCAGAGCGCAAAGAGAAAAATGTCCGGGCTGGCGCCAACCGCGGCATCCTCCGGTACGGGGGATTACTCCGCTGCAAGGACTGCGGTCGAACTTTTATTGGAAAACGAATCAAGCTGAAAAGCGGAGAACGGGTCGCCTATGTCTGCGACACCTACCATCGGTATGGCAAGGAACACTGCTCCTCTCACATGGTGGACGAGGAAACATTGGACAGATTGATCGGCGCGGAGATCCTGCGAACAAAGAAAATGTATGAGGAAAACTGGTCGCGGATGGAATGGCTCATTGAGAGATGGATGCCGAAGGCTTCCACGGCCAGTGCCAAAATAAGTAAACTGCAAGAGCACATTCTCTTACTGGAGGAGGAAGTGGAGGTGATCCTGATGGAACGCATTCGGGATAAGGCCAACGCGGAACGCTACGACCGCATGATCGCCAAGCGCGAGGAGCAGATCGCAGAGGCCAAAAAGCAAATCGAAGAATTGCAGAATACTTCAGAAATGCTCCGCAGCCGACAGGCTAAGCTGAAGCGGGACATCAGCCTAATCGACGACATCCTGCGAGAGAGTAAAATGTCAGAAGCACATCTGAGGATGCTGGTGGAGAAGATACTCGTTCATGAGGAGGATGGCAGGCTGGATTTGGAGATCCGGCTGAAAGCGCCCTTCCGTGACCATCTGGACGTCTTCGAAAACTGAGCGCAGACAGATTGCATCCCCTCAATGGATTTTGACTATGACCGGCTGGGTGCGGCGATCTACGGCGATTATTATGCGGGGTAGGTGATAACAGGTGCGGGTATGGCTCTATACGCGGCTTTCTAACGATGATGACCGTGAGATGAACTCCCTGCTGAATCAGCGGGAGATCTGCCAGGCGTTTGCCGAACAGCACGGGTACATCATCGTAGGACAGTCCTTCGATGACAACATAAGCGGCATGAGTTTTGACCGCCGTGGGCTGGACGAGCTCATGGCGGCTGTGGACGCTGATATGATCGACGCTGTCATCGTAAAGGACTTGTCCCGTCTTGGCCGCCACAGGACCCAGACCGCATTATTTATTGACTATCTGCGGGAACATCAGGTGCGGGTGATCTCCGCAACGGAAGGGGTCGATACCTTCCGCGACGAAGATGACTTGATCATCGGTGTCCGTGGCCTAATGAATGATTACTATGCAAAGGATATTGGCAAAAAGATCCGGGCAGGATACCGCCAGAAGCAGAAAGACGGCATCGTGATTACGCCGCCCTTCGGCTACTGGAAAGACAGAAACATATGGCAGATCAAGGTTGACACAGAAGCATCGGTCACGGTGCAGCTCATCTATTCTCTGTATTTGCAGGGGTGTGGGCAGAAAGAGATCGCCCGGCGGCTTAATGCTGCGGGGCGAAAGACACCGGCGCAGCTCCGGGCCGAACGGTGCGGCAGAGAAGTGCGACAAACGCACAAAACCCGTGACGGTCAGTTCCTATGGACATATGCCAGTGTGAAAAACATCTTGGTGGAAGAAGCGTACACCGGCGTGCTGAACAACCACCGCAGAGAATACAACAACGGTAAGGCCAAGCATATAGATAAAACCGGCTGGTATCGTCATGAGGGATTCTTTCCCGTAATCATCGGAAAACAGGAATGGGAGCAGGTGCAGCGCTTGCTCAAGCGGCAGGCACGGCCCGCAAACGGCAATCAGGCCAAGCACCGTTACGCGGGGCTGCTGACCTGCCGAGAATGTGGGAATGCGTTCATTCCTATGATTCGCTGCTGGAACGGCAAGAGCCGTGTGGAATATGTGTGCCGTGGGTATCACCGGAATGGAAAATCCTATTGTTCCTCCCACCGTATCCGTGAGGAGGTACTGGATGCCGAGGTGCAGGCGTGTGCCGAAACTGTGCGGGAGCAGTGTGCCGTGGAACTAAAGAAGCTGGCACAGCTGCAAAAAATGTGGGCGTTGAGGAAACCAATCCTCGACGCCCACATTTTGTCGTTACAGGAGAAAGTGCTGGAACTGGAACAGGAGGTAGATGAAATTGTGATGGAACATATTCAGGTCTTATCGAAGATTAATCTCAAAACAAACGGCATCTGATCCAAATGGATGCCGAGTATATCGTTTGTATTCAGTTTTGATTGGTTCAAATACTTCTTGTGGATTTCTGCGATATACTGTATTTGCGATTTCTTCTGCGAAACGAATTTTTGAACCAGTGGCCAAAACATATAATGTATCTAAACTCTTTTCATCGATTGTCTTCTGAGCCACTTCTACTGATGCTTGGATATTGGAGTATGCAGAATCGGAAATTGCCAAAATAACTCTTACATTTATCCCGTTTTCACGGAAAGTCAGTTTTGTGTCATCCCCTAATGTATGAGATGCAATTCCATAAATAAAATCCATAAAATGGACAATTGTTTTGAAAACTTCGTCGGACGGTGGCGCAGGAAAGACCCTATTTGCGTATTTGTCTATTTCGTTAAACAGGACGGGGAGAAACAGACCATCTGTATCAACTTTCCTCAGTTTGTTAAATACTGCGACAAATGTTTTGTCCGCTTTCAATTGTTCTGGAATGTATTCACGATTAAAGTAATCGTAAACATTGCGACCGGCATATTGAGCCAATTTTTGTGTTACTATTAAGTCGGATGATTTGCAAACACTTGCGGGCATATACATCTTTGCATTTTGTCCAAAGCCTTTCGCACAATAATTATGTAATACACCTACTGCTTGTTTGACTTCGTCCTTATAGGAATTAACATATACCACTACTTGGTTATCTTCAAAAAATGAGTCTGTCGTCTCTTCTTCAGAAATCCATTCTACCTTCAA
>SFNH01000065.1 GCA_004554205.1 Clostridium sp. | reverse complement strand
TCTACGAAAAATGGCTGCTTCCTCATGTTTTTGGCGGGTCCCAAAGTCAAAAATCCTTTTGCAAGCAAGCTTGCATCGGATTTTCGACCTTTTGACCCTAGTATCATATTCTTTTGATATATACTTTAGACGGGGCTTTCCGGGGAAGCGAAGGTCTCCGTAAATGATGATTAACCTCGCTTTTTACAGGAGTTATTATAGATGATAAATTTCAAAAAACTTGTGTGTGCCGCGGCATGTTTTGCGGCGTTTGGAACTGCGTTTGTGGTTACGTCCTGCGGAAGCATTCCGATCGTCTCCGAGGTGCAGGGTACCGAAGGATATACGGACGCGCAGACGATGCTTGTGATCGCGACAGAGCGCAACCGCTACCGGGAGATTTACACGGATCAGATCTGGGAGGTGGAGGTTCGCGACGACGGGACGAGGTTTCAGGATTACCTGCTTGGGGAGATCCGCGGCTTCCTCGGGGAGTTAAGGACTATGAACCTCATGGCGGATCAGGAGAAAATGACGCTGACCGGACAGGAGAAGGAGCTTTTGCGGAAGCTTTCCGAGGAGTATTACGCATCTCTGACCGAGGCGGATCGCGCCTATATTGGGGCGGACGCGGAGGATGTCTACACGATGTATGAGGCCTACCATCGGGCGAATAAGCTGGTGAATGAGCTCACAAAGGATGTGAACATGGAGATCAGCGACAGCGAGGCAAAGGTGATCACACTCCAGGAGATCAGGGTCGGAAACGAGGCGGACGCACAGGCGGCATATGCGCGCGTGACGGAGGAGAATGCCGACTTTGCCGGTGTGGCGCGCGCCGCCTCGGAGGATAAGGTGATCGAGAAATCCGTGGGGCGGGGTGAGCGTGATACCGCCTACGAGGATGTGGTATTTTCCCTGGAGAAGGGGCAGATCAGTCCGGTATTTCAGGCCGGAGACGCCTGGTACATTGTAAAATGTGTCAATAACTATGACGAGGAGGCGACGCTTGAGCGCAAGCAGAAGCTGGCGTTCCAGCGAAAGGAGCAGGCATTCCGCCGGATTTACGATCAGTTTGCCGCCGCGCATCCGGTGGAGATTGGAGGCGCTGTCTGGGACAGGATCTCATTTACGGACGGTGCGGATTCCACGACCACGGATTTTTTTGAGCGGTATCAGGAAACTATGGGACAGTAGGGAGAATGGGTATGGTTGCACTCAAGGTGGAGGATTTAAAGGATTTCACGGCGCAGCTCTTCGTGGGGGAAACGTTCGACGCCTGGCTGGTGCGGGAGGTGTCGATCGTCACCTTCAACAGCTTTGCGATCGACGGGCGTATCCGCCAGGGATATTATTCCGAGCAGGAGCTTGAGGAAAACAAGATAGAGGAGCTGTCCTCCTGGAGGATGCTAAAGCCGTTCTGTTTTTCGCTGATAAGAGGACGGAAGCTCCCGGAGAGCTTTCAGATCACGCTGCAGCTTCCGCCGGATAAGGTGGAGGAGTTTTTGAACAATGCCCAGCTTGACTTTAATGTCGGGCAGATAGCCGGGCTGTATATAAATCTGCGCTATGAGAACAAGGTGATCCACTGCATAAGCGGAACTTCGCTCAATGTGTTTACGCTTGATAAGCAGATCGAGTACGAGTGGGACGAGGCGGTGCGGCTGTATTTAAAGGATAGAAAGATCCCGTTCATTGAAGAGTAATGTCCGCCACCGGAAGACATAGGCTTAAGCAGGCCATGTGCTTTCCTCTGGCGGACATTTCCCATTTTATTTTGCTTTTCCGAGATAAGCCGCCTTCACCGACTCGTCTGCCAGGAGCTCTCTGCCGGTTCCGGTCAGGGTGATCTTTCCAGTTTCCAGCACATAGCCTGTGTCGGCGGTGTGGAGCGCCATATTGGCGTTCTGCTCGATCAGGAGGACGGTGACGCCCTGCTTGTTGATCTCCTTAATAATGGAGAAGATATCCCTCACGATCAGCGGAGCCAGCCCCAGGGACGGCTCATCCATCATCAGGATTTTCGGGTGGCTCATCAGCGCCCGCGCGACCGCGAGCATCTGCTGCTCACCGCCGGAGAGCGTACCGGCAAGCTGCCAGCTTCGCTCCTTTAAGCGGGGGAAGAGCGAGTACACCCAGTCGATATCGGCGTCCAGGGAGTCCTTCCTCAAATACGCGCCGATCTTGATGTTTTCAATAACTGTCATATCCGGGAACACGCGGCGGCCCTCCGGCACAAGGGAGATGCCCTTTTTTACAATGTCGGGCGTGTCCATGCCGACAAGCTCCTCCCCGTCCAGGGAAATGCTGCCGCCCGCGGGCTTTACGAGTCCCGCGATCGCGCGCAGGGTCGTGGACTTGCCCGCGCCGTTTGCCCCGATCAATGTCACGATCTTACCATCGGGCACCTCAAAGGAGATTCCCTTTACAGCCTCGATTCCGCCGTAGTTTACCCGCAAATTATCAATCTTCAGCATCGTCACTCACCCCCAGATACGCGTCAATTACCCGCTGGTTATTCTGGATCTCATCCGGCGTTCCCTGCGCGATCAGCTTGCCGAAGTCCAGTACATAGATCCGGTCGGAAATCTGCATGACAAGATCCATATGGTGCTCAATCATAAAAATCGTCAGATGATAGGAATCCCGGATCTGCCGGATAAAGTCGGTCAGCTCCTGGGTCTCCTGCGGGTTCATGCCCGCTGCCGGCTCGTCTAATAAAAGCAGCTTCGGCTCCGTCGCCAGCGCCCGCGCGATCTCCAGGCGGCGCTGCAGGCCGTAGGGCAGGGAGGAAGCGATCTCATCCTTAAATTGCGCAAGATTTTGTTCCTCTAAGAGCGCCATCGTCTCGGCGCGCATCCGCTCCTCCTCGGCGCGGTTTAAGCGCAGCGTGGCGGAAAACACATTCTGCTTTGCCCGCATATGCTTTGCGATCAGCACATTCTCAAATACGGTGAGCTGTCCGAAAAGCCGGATATTCTGGAAGGTGCGCGCGATGCCCTTCTTGGTGATGGCGTCCGGCGTATGCTTCACGGTCGGGAGGACTTCCGGCTTTACGTCGCCGGCGTATGTCTTTCGCATTTTCCCTTTCGGCACATCGGAGAGGATAGTCTCACCGAGAAAGTCCACCTTGCCGTAGGTCGGCTCATAGATGCCGGTCACACAGTTGAACGCCGTGGTCTTCCCGGCTCCGTTCGGCCCGATCAGGGCAACAATCTCGCCCTCATTGACATCCAACGTCAGATCGTTCACGGCGACAACGCCGCCGAACTGCATGGTAACATTCTGCATATGAAGAACATTTGTTCTGCTATTGTCCATCATGCGGTCTCTCCCTTCTTCGTCTTATTTTTGCGGGAGAGGCGGGCGGGAATGCTTTTTATAAGCCGCCCCAGGCCGTCCCAGGAAAATTCATTGCTTCCCATGATGCCGCGGCGATAGAACAGCACAACCACCATCAGCAGAATAGAGAAGATTACCATGCGGAAGCCCGTGCGGAACAGCGGGATCTGCACGCCCGCGATCGTGAGCGGGTTGTCAAAGAAGCGCAGCCACTCGCGGCCCGCCGTCACAAGGAATGACCCGAGCACGCTCCCGGTGACGCTGCCGATGCCGCCGAGCACCACGATCAGCAGGATGTCGTAGGTCAGATTGATGGAGAATGTCTTTGCCTCAATGGAGCGCATGAACATCGCGAGCAGTCCGCCGCCGACTCCGGTGAAGAAGGAGGAGATGACGAAAGCAAGCTCCTTGTAGTGGAACAGATTTAACCCCATCGCCTGCGCCGCGACCTCGTCCTCGCGCAGCGCCTTAAACGCGCGCCCGTAGGAGGAATTGATCAGCAGCACCATCAAAAGGATGCACAGGGCGCACAGCCCGAACGCCACAAAGAGATTCGGGAAGCCCGGAATGTTTTTTAAGCCGTATGAGCCGTTTGTGATCCGGTCAAGCTGCGGCGCGGCGATGAACGCGCGGATGATCTCGGAAAAGCCGAGGGTCGCGATCGCCAGGTAGTCGCTCTTTAGCCGGAGCACCGGGATTCCGATGAGCGCCGCCACGCCCGCGGCCAGAAGCCCCGCGATGATGAGCGCCAGCCAGAACGGACAGTGCAGGTTTTCAATCACCGGGGAGATGCCGCTCACATAGTACACGCTCGCGCGGCTCTCGACCGGGATCGTGAGGATCGCCACCGTGTACGCGCCGATCGCCATAAAGCCCGCCTGACCTAAGGAAAACAGGCCCGTAAAGCCGGTCAGGAGGTTCATGGAGACCGCGACCACCGCATAGATGGCGCTCCGCTCCAGAATCGAAATCTGGTAGCTGTAGGCGGAGCTGTTTGCCTGTAAGAAGGCAAGCAGCGCGATGAATGCGAGGAGCGCGATCAGCGTATAAATTTTATTTTTGGAAATCTTTTTATTTTTCATGTCGCAGCCCTCCTTACACCTTATCTGTGGTCTTCTCACCGAAGAGGCCCGTGGGCTTGATCAGGAGAATGATGATCAGCAGTATAAAGGTAAATGCGTCGCTGAAGGTGGAGTAGCCCATCGCCACAAGCGCCGTCTCGCCAAGCCCCAGGATGAAGCCGCCGATGACTGCGCCCGGGATGCTGCCGATGCCGCCGAATACTGCCGCAACAAAGCATTTCAGCCCCGGAAGGGAGCCGGAGAAGGGGAACACGGTCATGCGGTCCGTAAAATACAGGATCGAGCCGACTGCGGCGAGCAGGGAGCCCACCGCGAAGGTGAAGGTGATGACCTTGTTGATCTTGATGCCCATTAACGCCGCTGTGTCGTAGTCCTTTGCGACTGCCCGCATTGCCATGCCGATCTTTGTCCTGTTGATGAGGACGATCAGCGCGTAGACGATCACCAGTGTCAGTACCGGGGTTAAGAACGTCACGAAGGAAGCGGAAAGGCCGCCGATCTGGTAGATCTTTTTTAAGAACGGGATCTCCGGGTAGCCCTTCGGAAGCGCCGTGAAAAGATAGGTCGCCAGGTTCTGGAGCAGGTAGGACACGCCGATCGCGGAGATCATAACGGACATTCTCGGGGCGGAGCGCAGGGGGCGGTATGCGACGCGCTCGATGCCGACGCCGAGCAGCACGGTCACAATCAGCACGACCGGGATCGCGATAAACCACGGAAAGCTCGCCATGGCAAAGATCATAAAGTAGCCTGCCATCATAAAAATATCGCCGTGGGCGAAATTGATCAGGCGCAGGATGCCGTACACCAGCGTATATCCGATGGCGATCAGCGCGTAAGCGCCGCCGAGGGAGATGCCGGTCAGGCATTGCTGAAGGAATGTTGTTAAACTCATTGGGGGAACTGCCTCCTGTCTTGTGTGAAATAGAAACGGAACAGGCTGCCGCAGTCATTTGATCTGCGACAGCCCCGTCCGATCGTTCTGTGTTTATAGACCAGCTCTCGTTTATTTAACGGTCGTGGTGGTCAGGAACTTAAACTGACCGTTCTCGATGGTCTTGATGAATGCCATATCCTTCTTCGCGTCGCCGTTCTCGTCAAAGGAGATGCTGCCGGTCACGCCGTCGATGGAGACATTCTTTAACGCATCGCGGATCGCGGTGGTATCGGTGGAGCCTGCGGTCTCGATCGCCTTGATCGCGCACAGGTAAGCATCGTAGCCGAGTGCGGAAACGGCGGGGATGATCTCATCCTGCTTGTTTTCCTTTAAGTACTCCTTAAAGCCGGTGATGAAAGCGGCTGCCTCGTCGTTTGCCGGCTCTGCCTCATCAAAGAAGGTGGACAGCACTACGCCCTCGGCGGAGCTGCCGGCATTCTCGATGATGGTTGCATTCTCCCAGGTGTCGCCTGCCGCCAGGGTCGCCGTGATGCCAAGCTCACGCGCCTGCTTGATGATCAGCGGGGCGGTCGTGATGGAGGACGGAGCAAAGATGATGTCCGGGTTCTGCGCCTTGATGTTCGTTAAGATCGCCTTGAAGTCCGTCTGGTTGGTCTGGAATTGCTCCTCGCTCACAACAGAGCCGCCGAGATCCGCAAACGCGGTCTTAAAGAAGGAGCCAAGCCCGGAGGAGTAGTCGTCGCCGAGCTGAGTGATAACGGCAGCGGTCTTAGCGCCGTTATCGATCGCGTAGTTCGCCATAACCGTGCCCTGGAACGGGTCGAGGAAGCAGGTGCGGAAGTAGAAGTCATTGCCCTGCGTTACCTGCGGGTTGGTGCAGGAAGCGCCGATGGCCGGAATCTTTGCGTCGGCGAAGATCTGACCCGCCGCGATGGAAACGCCGGAGCCGTAGCTTCCGAGCACAACGGAAACCTTCTCGCTCACAAGCTTCTGAGCCGCGTTGACCGCCTCGGTCTTGTCGGATTTGTTGTCAACCTCAACAAGCTCTACCTTATATTCGTCATTGCCGATCTTTACGGTCGGGTGGGTCTTGTTCGCGTAGCGCATGCCGAGAACTTCCTGGAAACCGCCGCCGCCGTTCTCACCAGTAGTCGGCTCGAACACGCCGATCTTTATAACCTTGTCGCCGCCGGCCTGGCCGGAAGAAGCCGCGCCGGAGCCGCCGCAGCCCGCGAGCAGAGCGGCGCTCACAGCCGCTGTCATAGTCAGTGCAAGAACTTTTTTCATTTTCATAATCCATTCCTCCTTTTTTGTGTATCCACACCACAGCCTCCTGCCGAAAATGTATTTTACAGGAGTACAAGTGTCTTTGTAATAGATACACGATGGGATATATTATAACACATGACAGGAAAACTTCAAGGAAAAAATGAAAAAAAATTATATTTTCAGCGGAAGATGGCTGCCGCGGGAAAAACAGCTTGCTTATACGGGGATGATGAAGTAAAATAAAATTATGATGAATAAAATACAGGAGGAAAAAAGTTGAAGTGCCCATATTGCAACGCATCCGACACGAAGGTGATTGATTCGAGACCCGCGGAGGACAACAGCGCCATCCGCCGCCGCCGTCAGTGCGAGACATGCGGAAAGCGCTTTACCACTTACGAGAAGTTAGAGACGATGCCGCTCATGGTGATCAAGAAGGATCGCACGCGGGAGTTGTACGACCGCGGGAAGATTGAGGCGGGAATCCTTCACTCCTGTCACAAGCGGCCGGTGTCCACCCAGCAGATCAATGCCCTGATCGATGAGATCGAGACGCAGATTTTTAATATGGAAGAAAAGGAAGTGGAGACCACCGCGATCGGCGAGCTGGTGATGAGGAAGCTGCAGCAGCTCGACGAGGTCGCCTATGTGCGTTTCGCGTCGGTGTACCGGGAGTTTAAGGATGTGAACACCTTTATGGAGGAGCTGGGAAAGCTCCTGAAAAACAGGTAAGGAGCGGCGGCATTGTTTATAGAGCGGTTTTATCCGAAGGAATGGCGCGAGAGCGCCTACGCGGTGGATTGGGAGAGCTGGCGGAAAAAGGGTATCCGCGGGGTGATATTCGATGTGGACAATACGCTCGTCCCCCACGGCGCGCCTGCCGATGCGCGTGCGGCGGCTCTGTTTGCCGGGCTGCGCGAGCTTGGCATCAACACCTGTCTATTATCCAACAATAAGGAGCCGCGTGTGAAGTCTTTTGCGGAGCAGGTGGGCTCGCTCTACATTCATAAGGCGGGAAAGCCCGGGGTGAAGAACTACTTAAGGGCGATGGAGCTTATGGGAACTGACCGACGGACGACCCTGTTCGTGGGGGATCAGCTTTTCACCGATATATACGGGGCGAACCGGAGCGGCATCTACGCCATTCTGGTGAAGCCGATCAATCCGAGAGAGGAGATTCAGATCGTGCTTAAGCGTTACCTGGAGGCGGTTGTCCTTCATTATTATAAGAATGGGAGAGGCGGGCAGAGATGACAGACAGGGAGAAGATGGTCTGCGGGCTGATGGGGTGTCCGGTCGGGCATTCCCTTTCCCCGCTGATGCACGGGTTTTATTCGGAGCAGACGGGCGTGGACATGACCTATGTGCCGTTTTTGGTACGACCGGAAGCGCTTTCTACGGCCGTCCGGGGCGCTTACGCCTTAAATATCCGGGGGTTGAATGTGACCGTGCCCCACAAGCAGGCGGTGATGGAGAGTCTCGCGGAGCTTGACGAGGCGGCGGAGGCGATCGGCGCGGTCAATACGCTCGTGTGGACGGAGCACGGCTACAAGGGCTATAACACGGACGCGGAGGGCTTCCGGCGCGCCGTAAAGGAGGCGGGAATGACGATCCGTGACAAGACTTGCATTCTTATCGGGGCAGGCGGCGCGGCGAAGGCCGCCGCGTATGTGCTCGCGAAGGAGGGCGCATCGCGGGTGTATGTCTTAAACCGCAGCCGGGATAAGGCGGAGGCGCTCGCGGCGCACATGAATGGGCTGTTCGGGCGCACTGTGCTGTTTCCTATGGCATTGGACGGCTGGAGACAGATACGGGAGCAGGACTGTCTGGCGGTACAGACGACGAGCGTGGGGATGCACCCTCACGCGGACGACGTGCCGATCGCGGACGAGGCGTTCTACCGGAAGTTAGACGCCGCCTTTGACGTGATCTACACACCGTTTACGACCCGCTTTATGGAGCTTGCGGGGCTGGCGGGGGCGAGGGCGGAAAACGGTCTTTCTATGCTGATTTACCAGGGGGCTGCGGCCTATGAGCTCTGGAATCCGCAGGTAAAGATCACGCGGGAGATGACCTGCCAGGTGCGGGAGCTGCTCTGCGCTCACCTGGGAGGGGAGACCATATGAGGGATAATGTGATCCTGATCGGATTTATGGGTGCGGGAAAGACAAGCGTGGGGAAAGCGCTCTCGGAGAGCGCCGGCATGGCGCTTGCGGACACGGACCGCATGATCGAGACGGAGGCGGGTATGTCGGTCTCGGACATCTTTGCGAGCCGTGGGGAGACATTTTTCCGGGAGATGGAGACCGCCATTTTGAAAAGTCTTCTTGATAAGGCGGAGCGGACGATCATCTGTGCGGGCGGCGGGCTTCCCCTCCGGGAGGAGAACCGCGACCTGATAAGAAGGCTCGGAACTGTCGTCTACCTACGGGTAAAGCCGGAGACGGTGCTATCAAGGCTTAAGGGCGACACGACGCGCCCGCTCCTTAAGGGCGGCGACGCACAGGAGAAGGTTCACGGGCTGCTTAAACTCCGCGAGCCGATCTACGCGCAGGTGGCGCACAGAACCATTGATGTGGACGGGAAGACGCCGCGACAGATCGCGTACGAGCTGCGGGCGGCGCTTAAGCTGTGAGGTGTGAGAGCGCAAACGGCTACATAAAATCTAAGCATGAGGCGGGGAAGGTACAATTATGAAAATACTGGTGTTAAACGGACCGAATCTGAATTTTCTGGGAATCCGTGAGAAGGGAATCTACGGGACGAGGGATTACGCGTACCTTGTGAAACTTTTGGAGGAGAAGGCGGCGGCGGAGGGGCATGAGCTTACCGTGTTCCAGAGCAACTGCGAGGGCGCTCTCATCGACAAGCTCCAGGAGGCCTACCACAGCGGCGTTGAGGGAATTATCATCAACCCGGGGGCATTCACCCATTACAGCTACGCCCTGCGCGACGCGCTCGCGTCGCTTACGGTGCCGATCATCGAGGTGCACATTTCCAATGTGCATAAGCGGGAGGAATTCCGCCATCTCTCCGTGACTGCGCCGGTGTGCACCGGGCAGATCGTCGGACTGGGCCTAAGCGGCTATACGCTCGCCATGGATTATCTCGCGGCGCATGAAAATGTGTGACACGCTGCGTTTCCTCTTTTGTTCGGTCGCCGGATGTAATGCTTTTTTTCACAAGTTCAAAAAAGCATTCACCCGGCGACCGAACAAAAACGAAAACGCCGCTCACGACCGAGGTGCGAAAATTCAGAAAACTCAACAGCTATGTCTGCTGACGCAGACACCACCATGTATGAAAGTCGATTGCTCCGTGCTTTGCACTCCCGCAATCGCCGCCGGTATTCGCAAATCGCCCCAGTCGTTTCACTCCTGTGGCTTTTTTGCTCATACTGGCTTGCCCGTCCAATGTTTGTGTGTTTCGCCATGCAAGCATTCCGAAACACACAAACATTGGACGGGACTTTCATTGTAAATTTTTGTGTATTTACTTTTATGAAAGTCGATTGCTCCGTGCTTCGCACTCCCGCAATCGCCGCCGGTATTCGCAAATCGCCCCAGTCGTTTCACTCCTGTGGCTTTTTTGCTCATAC
>SFNH01000064.1 GCA_004554205.1 Clostridium sp. | reverse complement strand
GATAAGCAGCTGGTTCAGTACCTGATCCCATCCACGGTATCTCTGCGTCCATTTCTTGATTACATTTCCGCTTGCTAAATATAGTATTTTCTCCAGGGCACTGTCGCTTGGGAAGACATTTTTGGTTTTTGTCACTTTCCTATACTGGCGGTTTAACCCCTCAATGATATTGGTAGTATACATGATACGTCTGATTTCTCCGGAAAACTGGAAAAAGGAATTTACATCCTCCCAGTTGTTCTCCCAGTTACTAATTGCATACGGATATTTTTTGCCCCATTTTTCTTTTATGATTTCTAATTCCGACAAAGCAGCAGTTTCATTTGGGGCATTGTACACGGCTTTAAAATCAGATGAAAATTTCTTCAGGTCGTTATAATTAATATACTTAAAAGAATTCCGCAGCATGTGGATCACACAGCGCTGGATCTCAGACTGCGGATAAACAGCGTGAATCGCCTCTTTAAAGCCAGGAAGCCCGTCAACACAGAAGAACAGTACATCTTGTACACCGCGATTCTTTAAGTCATTCAACATCCCCAACCAAAACTTGGAAGTTTCGTTTGCACCAACTGTGATACTCAGAATATCCTTATAACCGTCCAGAGTAACACCCAGCACAATATAAGCCGCCCGGCTCAAAATCCTACCATCTTCCCGAACTTTGTAGTGGATACAGTCCATGAAAACAAAAGGATAGATCGGATTTAAGGGACGGGACTGCCATTCCTTGATTTCCGGGAGAACACGGTCTGTGATTTTGCTGACCATCTCAGCCGAAAGCTCAATACCATAAAGATCCTGCAGCTGGTCATGGATATCCCGAGTGCTCATACCTCTGGCATATAGGGAAAGGACTTTTTCCTCAATCCCAGAAACGTCCCTCTGATATTTGGGAATCAGTTTCGGTTCAAATTCGCCGTTGCGGTCTCTCGGGACGTCAATCTGAAATTCTCCAAATTGACTCTTTAATGTTTTTGGGGAATGCCCATTCCGTTTGTTGTCAGTAGCCACATCACTTTTTTGATTTTTTTCATAACCAAGGGTAGCATCCAGTTCCGCTTCCATCAACTCCTGTAAGATGTCTTTAAAGCTTTCCTTTAAAACAGAGTAAACATCTGTCACGCTGGTTATGTCGTTTTGATTGATAATCTGTCGAATTTGCTCCTTTGCAAGTGCCATAAAAAATGCTCCTTTTCGATAAAAATTTACATATCGTAATTCTTACCAAAAAGAAGCCATTTTTTACCAAAGACACAAATTAATTTACACTACCGCAAAAGCAGATCGCGGAGTTGAAGGCGCTGCTTGCGGGGAAAAAAGTTTAAATCAGGGAGTATATCACTTTTGGAACCCCCCGGCCCGCGAGACACACAAAAAGGCGGTGAACCGCAAACGTTCACCGCCTTTCACAAACTCAGAATTTCTTTGTCTGCGCCACCGTGGCCAGATGTTCTTTTATCGCCACAAAATCCATGCCGCCCGAAGCGTCGATTGCCGCCGTGACAGCCCCCTCGACCAGCGGGCAGTCCACCATCTCCACTCTTCTCTCCGGCATCATCTCAAGAACCATCTCCGTGGTCATCACCGCGCTCCCAAGATCCATCAGCACCAAAACGCCATTCTCCGAATAGACGGATTCAATCGCCGCACTGATCTTTTCAAAGCTCGTTCCGAAGCTTCCGTCCTCAAGACCTCCGGCTGCCGCCATAGGAACATCCGCCGCCATCACCGCCGCCATCTCCACAACGCTCTCTGCAAGGGCGGCGCTGTGGGAAACGATCACGATTCCTACCATAATACCCCCCCTCGCGTTTACGCAACCGATGACGCGATCACCTCGAGCATATACGAATACGAGGTCGCCCCCGGATCCTGATGCCCCAGACCGCGCTCGCCCACATAGCTCGCGCGCCCCTTCGTTGCGATCAGCTCCTTCGTGTGCTCCGCCCCGGCCCAGGAAGCGTTCACGCCCTCCTTAAGCGCCTCGGCTGCACCTTTCCCGTCCGCGTATGCCGCCTGCATCGCCCGCAGGGAAGGACACATGGCGTCCAACATCGTCGCCTCGCCCTCCTCCGCCTTGCCGCGCTGCTTCACCGCCTCGGCCGCCGCGTCCATCATCTTCAGGAAATCTTCCATATTGACTTCTGTTTTTCCAGCCGCCGCCATGCCCGCCTTCATAAACGCAGAGCCGTAAAGCGGGCCGGAGGCTCCGCCGACCGTCGACACAAGCGCCATCCCGGCAGTTTTTAAAATGCCTCCGATATCCTGGCTCTCCATAGCAGCCGCCTTCTGCTTCACCGCCTCAAAGCCGCGCGCCAAATTGATGCCGTGGTCACTGTCGCCGATCGGCTGGTCAAGCTCTGTCAGGTAATCCTTCTGCTCCTCGATCTTTTCCCCGATCGCAAGAAGGATCTCCACCACTTTCTTCCCGTCTGTCATCACAAATTACCTCCACGCCGGAGTATCCGCCGGTGCATCCAAAAGCTGCTTCATCTCATCGTCCAGGCGCAGCAGAGAAATGGAAAAGCCCTGCATCTCGATCGACGTCATGTACTCTCCAACGAACGTCTTGTAAACCCGGATGCCTTTCTCCGCCAGGACATCCGCTACATGATTGTTAATAATAAACAGCTCCATAAGTGGCGTAGCGCCGGAACCGTTGATCATAACCGCAACCTCATGGCCCGTATAATCAATATCCTCAAGAATCCGCGAGAGAAGCAGATCCACCACCTCATCGGCAGGACGCATCTTCTCCCTGTGAGTGCCCGGCTCGCCGTGGATGCCGATTCCGACCTCCATCTCGTCCTCGCCCAGCGTAAAGCCAGGTGTTCCTGCCGCCGGAACCGTGCACGGCGTGATCGCGGCGCCCATCGTGCGCACATTGTCAATGACCTTCTGCGCCACCGCCTGCACCTCGTCTAAGGAAGCGCCTGCCTCCGCCTTTGCTCCCGCGATCTTATGTACGAAAACAGTGCCTGCCACGCCGCGGCGGCCCACCGTGTAAAGGCTGTCCTTCACCGCCACGTCGTCGTTAGTCACCACATGCTTCACCTTGATTCCTTCCATCTCGGCCATCTCAGCCGCCATCTCAAAGTTCATCACGTCGCCGGTATAGTTCTTTACCACCATGAGCACGCCCGCATCCGTCGCGATCGCCTTGATCCCCTCAAAGATCTGATCCGGCGTCGGGGACGTAAAAACTGCGCCCGCAACTGCCGCATCCAGCATCCCTTTCCCGACAAATCCGCCGTGCGCAGGCTCATGTCCGCTGCCCCCGCCGCTGATCAAAGCAACCTTGCCCTCTTTTTTCTGTGCGCGAACTACCACATTGCCGCAGTCCAGCTTTCTCAGGTAACCGGGATATGCCTTCACCATACCCTGGATCATCTGATCCTCCACCATAGAAACGTCATTGATAAACTTTTTCATCGAATACCCTCCTCGTTTTTCAGGTTTTACGCGCTTACTCCCCCAGACAGTTCATGTCGTTTAAGCCGCAGGTCTTGTCGGTCTCCTCCTCCACACAGTTCATGTCGTTTAAACTGCAGGAAGAAACCTCCTTGCTGTTCAGACAGTTCATGTCGTTTAAGCCGCAGGTCGTATCGCTGTCATCACGCATACCGTTCATGTTGTTGAGTCCCAGTTCTTTCTTCTTCTCCATTGATATCCTTCCTTTCCGAACTTCTATTATAATACTTGCTTCGTCGCTACAATGTCAACTCCTGTCCCCGCCACATCGGGAATGATCACATCGCCGATATGCACCGGAGCCTTCACTGTCACGCCCTTTAACGCACGCACACAGTCAAATATTCTGTCCTTAGGGATATCCTCTTTCGTCTTCACGGAGACCATGTCCGCGCTTCCGCCCTCAACCCGGACTGTAGAGGTGACGATCCTCGTCGGATTGGTGACCTCCTTGCGCGCGTACACCTCGCCCCGCTTGCAGGTATAGCCGGACACACTCACAACCTCACCGCCCTGAAGCTCCACGCTCAAGGGGCAGCCCATAGGACAACCGATACAGATCAATTCTCTTTTCTCCATGGTCTTATGCCTCCTCAATCTGAATGGTAATGGTCCTAAGCTCCGGTTTCTCAAGCAGCTTTTCCTTCTCCAGCTTGATCTCCTCCATCTCGCCGGGCGCCACCACCGGGCGTTTCCGCCTCATCACCTGCTCATCGTCAAAATATACGCCGATGTAACAGTTTTTATACACATTTCCGACACGGAAGCGAACAATCTGCGAGTCATCCATCTTCTCCGGGTCGATTGTGCACGGAACGGTGTAGCGCACGCCGTTCGTCGGATTCAACGTGATAACATGACCGCTTCCCTCTGCTTTGCCGTCCCTCACATAGCGGGCCGCGTTTCTGCCCGCCGCGGCGGCTTCCTCGGAAACAAAGTCCACCAGGTCATGGACATGGAGCACATTGCCGCAGGCAAACACGCCCTCAATGCTGGTCTCCATGCGCTCGTTGACCTTTGGGCCGGAGGTGACCGGATTCATCGAAACGCCCATCCCGTTTGACAGCTCATTCTCCGGGATCAGGCCGACCGACAAAAGCAGCGTATCACAGCTGTACTCCTCCTCGGTTCCGGGAATCGGCTTGCCCTTATCGTCCACCTGTGCCAGAGTGACTCCCTCGAGACGTTGTTTCCCCTTGATATCCACTACCGTGTGGCTGAGCTTTAACGGAATCCCGTAGTCGTCAAGACACTGTACGATATTTCGCTTCAGACCTCCCGAATAAGGCATAAGCTCTGCGACCACCTTAACCTTCGCGCCCTCAAAGGTCATGCGGCGCGCCATGATCAGACCGATGTCACCGGAGCCTAAGATCACGACCTCACGCCCCGGCATGAAGCCCTCCATGTTTACCAGGCGCTGCGCCGTGCCCGCGGAGTAAATCCCCGCCGGACGGTAGCCCGGAATATTGAGCGCGCCTCTGGAACGCTCCCTGCACCCCATGGCAAGGATCACTGCCTTCGCCTTGATCTGGAACATTCCCTCCTCACGGTTCATGGCAGTTACAATTTTGTCAGGGCTGATATCCATGACCATGGTGTGAAGCTTATACTCGATCCCAAGTTCAAGCACCTGGTCGATAAATCGCCCTGCGTACTCCGGCCCCGTAAGCTCCTCCTTGAAAGTGTGAAGCCCGAAACCGTTGTGGATACACTGATTTAAGATACCGCCAAGCTCCTTGTCGCGCTCCAGGATCAGGATGCTCTCGGTTCCCTCTTTCCTTGCGGAAACTGCTGCGGAAAGACCCGCAGGTCCGCCACCGATTATCACAATATCATATGACTTCATCTGCGCCCTCCTTTAAATCCGATCCTTGTTGGTCCCGACCAGCAGTTTGGAGCCGCCTCCGGATTTTGTAATGTCAAGCATACTCATGCCGCACTCCCTCGCAAGAATCTCCATGGTTCTCGGAGAACAGAAGCCCGACTGGCAGCGCCCCATCCCCGCTCTCGTCCTGCGCTTCACGCCGTCTAATGACCGTGCGCCGAGCGGACGATGGATCGCATCCAGGATCTCGCCCTCCGTCACCATCTCACAGCGGCAGATGATATTTCCGTATGCCGGTTTTTCCCTGATCAGTGCGTTGCGCTCCTCGATCGAGAGCGTCTCCGGATTTAAAATGCCCTTTCTTGTCCCCACGAAATCGGGGTTTGGCGCGAGATTCATCTTGTCACGCAGGATCTCGGCGACCATCTTTCCGATGGCAGGCGCGCTCGTGAGACCCGGAGACTCGATCCCCGCACAGTCGATAAAGCCGGGTGCGCCCTCCACCTCGCCGATGATGAACTCGTGCCCGTCCTCATGGGCGCGCAGACCCGCAAAGGAGGTGATCACCTGGCGCATTGGCAGATTCTTTACGTTCATCCCCGCCTTGCTGATGAGCTCGTCCAATCCGGCCCTGGTCGTCGCGGTACCCTCCTTATCTTCGATATCGATCGCCGTCGGCCCCACAAGGAGATTCCCGTGGATCGTCGGCGACACTAAAACGCCCTTCCCGTACTTGCTCGGAAGCGCAAAGATTGTTTTGCTCACATGCTTCCCGGCGCTCTTATCGAGCAAACAGTAGTCGCCTCTTCTCGGCGTGATATGGATCTTCTTCTCACTTACCATGTTGTGGAATTTATCCGCGTACACTCCGGCGGCATTGACTACATAGCGGGTCTGAAACGTGCCGTTATTCGTGACAAGCTCCCAGCCGCCCTCAATCTTCTTTATATCCTGTACCTCCGTGTTAAAGCGGAACTCAACGCCGTTTGTGTTGGCATTCTCTGCCATCGCGATATTCATGCCAAACGGGCATACGATCCCGGCTGTCGGCGCGTACAGGACTCCGACCACCTCATCCGACAGATTCGGCTCCATTTCGTGGATCTCATCCTTATCCAGAATGACGCGCATATCCTTCACGCCGTTTTTCACGCCGCGCTCATAGAGCGCCCAAAGATTCGGCAGGTTTTCTTCGTCGAGGCAAACAACCAGGGAACCGCAGCGGCTGAAGGAAAAGTCAAGCTCCTTCGACAGCGCTTCCATCATCTGGTTTCCCTCCACATTCAGCTTCGCCATGAGAGAACCGTTTGCCGCATCATAGCCTGCATGTACGATGGCACTGTTTGCCTTTGAAGTGCCGCAGCAGACATCCTCTTCTTTTTCCAGGACACAGACCTTTGCCTGGTATCTGGAGAGCTCACGCGCGGAGGAGCTTCCCGAGACGCCTGCGCCGATGATCATTACATCATACATTCTCTTTCTTTCCTTTCTCTCGCCATACCACGAAAGAGCAGGGCAGATAAAGATGGTCGCCACCCTCCGCCGCTGCTCTTTCACTCACACATCAGGCCCCGCGGCTTATGCCCACGGAATCGCCCCATATAAAAGGACTGCGGCAACCGCGCCGATGATCGGTCCCACAATGACAACCGGTGCATAGCCCCAGTTGGAATCGCCCTTGCCCTTGATCGGCAGCAGCGTGTGCGCCAGACGAGGTCCTAAGTCACGCGCCGGATTGATCGCGTAACCGGTCAGGCCGCCGAGGGACATACCGATGGATACGATGATCCCGAATACCAGGAATTTCTCAACGCCGGGCGCGCAGTTCGTAACCTGTGCAAGACCCTTGATCGCGAACACCAGAACGAAGGTTCCGATCGCCTCGCTCAGAATATTGAGAGGCATATTCGGAACAGACGGGCCGGTAGAGAACACGCCGAGCTTGGTCCCTGCGGACTCGGTTGCGTCAAACTGATCCTTGAACAGGATATAAACCAGGCATGCGCCGACAAACGCGCCCGCAAACTGTGCGATGATGTAGCCCGGAACCATAGCCCAGGACATGCTGCCGTCCACCGCCAGCGCGATGGTTAAAGCCGGATTGAAATGGGCTCCCGACGCGGCGCCGAAGATGAATGCCGGCACCATAACCGCAAGACCCCAGGCGAGCGTGATCTGGATTGAACCGGCGCCCTTCATGCCCGACTTGTTTAATGTCACGTTGGCGACAACGCCGTCGCCTAAGAGAATCAACATCATTGTTCCTAAAAACTCAGCAATATATGGTAACATACAGATACCCCCTTATCTTTCTTTTTATGCAATTTCCTTAGTCTTCCTTTGCCCAGCCGTAAGAGCACTTCACGGCCTTGTTCCAGCCCTTCACGCGGGTCGTTCTCTCCTCCTCGGATATCGCCGGCGTAAAGCTTCTGTCGATCGCCCAGTTCTTGATCACGTCCTCCTTGCTCGACCAGTAACCGACTGCCAGACCCGCCAGATAAGCGGCGCCCATAGCGGTAGTCTCCACGCACATCGGACGATTGACCGGGGCATTGCTGATATCCGCCTGGGTCTGCATCAGGAAGTTGTTGGCGCTTGCGCCGCCGTCTACCTTAAGGGCCGCCAGCTCGATGCCGGAATCCGCCTTCATCGCCTGAAGCACGTCATTTACCTGATAGCAGAGCGACTCCAGGGTGGCCCGGATGATATGGTATTTATTCACGCCGCGGGTGAGGCCTACGATCGCGCCTCTCGCGTACTGATCCCAGTGCGGTGCGCCAAGACCGGTGAATGCCGGAACCACATAGCAGCCGTTGGTGTCCTTCACCTTCTGCGCCATATACTCGGAATCCGGCGAGGAATCAATCAACCTCATCTCATCGCGCAGCCACTGGATCGCGGCGCCCGCCACGAAGATCGAGCCCTCGAGCGCGTAATTAACTTTGCCGTCCAGCCCCCACGCAATGGTGGTCACCAGACCGTTCTTGGAATATACAGGCTTCTCTCCGGTGTTCATCAGAAGGAAGCAGCCTGTGCCGTATGTATTCTTCGCCTCGCCCGGTCCAAAACAGGTCTGTCCGAACAATGCCGCCTGCTGGTCGCCTGCCGCGCCGCCGATGGGGATCGGACCGCCGAAGAACTGCGGATCGGCCTCGCCGTAAATGCAGCTTGAGGGCTTCGCCTCGGGGAGCATACACTTCGGAATGTTTAACTCCGCCAGGATATCATCGTCCCACTGGAGCGTCTTGATATTGAACAGCATGGTGCGGGATGCGTTGGAGTAATCGGTCACATGTACCTTGCCCTTCGTCAGTTTCCAGATCAGCCAGGTCTCCACTGTTCCGAACAGGAGTTCTCCTCTCTCCGCGCGCTCCCTTGCGCCCTCCACATTGTCAAGGATCCATTTAATCTTGGTACCGGAGAAATATGCGTCGATCACGAGACCGGTCTTCTCGCGGAAGGTCTCGGTCAGTCCCTTCGCATTCAGGGAATCGCAGTACTCGGAAGTCCTGCGGCACTGCCACACGATCGCGTGATGAACCGGAACGCCCGTTTTCTTATCCCAGACGATGGTCGTCTCACGCTGGTTCGTGATGCCGATCGCTGCAATGTCGGCGGCTGTGACATTTAAGTTTGCCATCGCCTTCTGTGCAACCTCGAGCTGCGTGGACCAGATCTCGTCCGCATCGTGCTCTACCCAACCCGGTTTCGGAAAGTACTGTGTGAACTCCTTCTGTGCAACACTGCACATTTCACCTCTTTCGTTGAACAGGATACACCTGTTGCTGGTTGTACCCGCGTCCAGAGCCATTACATACTTTGCCATGTTCATCCTCCTTTTGTTTTATTGATATGCACCTGCATAACATTTTATTTTAAAAGTTGTACCTTTTTTTCGCAGCCATTTTAAATGAGAGCACAGAGACCTGTCTCCGGCATTTCCGACGGTCTGCTGTGCTCTCGTCATCCATCACATTGCCTCTCCACTCTAAGGATAGCACATTAAACAAATAATAGCAACAAAAAAATGAAAAAATGCGACGGTTTTATAAGAAAATTTATTATTTTTTAAAAATTCTTGTGCATTTTATTTGATTTATTGCGGTTTTTCCGTCTAATTTGTCAACTTTTTAACAAATCCACAATCTCATCTATCGTTTTCTCGCCCATATAGATATCCTGATCATTCACGATCAGGCACGGCACGCGCTCAATCTTATAGCGCGCGCCGAGATCCTCATACAGGCGGGCGTCGATCATCTCCGCCTCCACCATGGGATTTAACAGCGCGATCTGCTGGCACGCCGCGACTACGTTCGGACAGTGGTGACACGCCAGGGAAACGCAGATCTTTAAATTCGCCGGCTTACTGATCTTCTCGATCTTTTTCTTAAGAAGAAAGCCGACGCCCTTCCCGGCTCCCGACAGATTGATCATGGCCGCAACGAACGGGTTGATCTCCTTGCCCCCGGGAACGCCGTGGAAGGAGACCCGCTTAAATTCGCCGTCCTTATAAAGTCCCGTCACAGGCAGATACGCCGCGTTTAACTCCGGCACGGCCTCCGCTTCGCCGGCCTCGTAAAGCTCAAGGGAAATCTTATCACCAAGCCCGCAGAAGACATTTAAGAATGCCGCCATCTCGGCGCCCTTGTCCGTATCCGTGGGAACGATCGCCTTCACCGTCATCGGCTCTTTCATCTTCGCAAGAATCTGCGCAAGCTGCCCCTTTAACTCGTCCCCGATCAGAGGAGACTCCGCGGGAATCGTATTTCGATCGATCATGCTCCTACCCCCCCCTTCTAATGAATTCCGCGGCTTAAAGCATGCCGACCAGATCGAGGCTCGGCGTCAGCGTGTCTTCACCCGGTTTCCACTTTGCGGGACATACCT
>SFNH01000063.1 GCA_004554205.1 Clostridium sp. | reverse complement strand
GCGGTTTGAACCAATTCGATAGTTACATTTTCACTTCCACAATTGGGGCATTTCATTGTAGTATCCTCCTATAGTAATGTAGTATTGTGTTAGCAAAATATGATTGCTATCCTCTTTTATTCTCCTCTATTGGGGAATCGTGTAAACTAGACTTATAATATCATATTCTGTAATTGAACACACGCGTTTTGATATGGCATTTTTTAACTATAATAATCTAGATTGTTGTAAACGATAGTGCTAGTTTCATGCCGTTTTTGATCTAGGTTGTAGCCGCTCGAAAGCAAGACATTATCAAAAAGAATAGATGGATCATATATTGGGACGGGGGTATCATCCTCCTCGGTCAAATCCATAATGCTTTTTGTTACAATGAGGTTGTACTCAGAAGCAAATATGAATAAATACCGATCGCCGAAACGATATTTTATTCCATCGACTGCTCCATCCTCTTGGTAGAAGACTTTTACAAATCTGAAGATCCCATCAGATGGTGCAGAAATCCGCAAGCTGTATATTTCTTTGCTAAAAGAAGATATCCTCTCAAATCCAATTGTTCCATCTTCTCCGTGCTCCTCATAGTAGGATTTCAGATCTATCGCTATGTAGACATGATCGTTTTCCATGCCTATGCCTTCACCTCCACGAACCATCTGCCGGGTCGCCCAGAGAAATGGGGATTTGCTTCTTCAAAGAAGAGGTATCTGTCCTGCCCCTTTATGACCACGGTATAGCAATCGCCGTTGATATCATTGCCGGCAGCCGATGCCGGTCGGAAGTCGCGGATGCGCTCAATATCGAAGGTTCGCCCGTCTGCCCATTTTATAGCGGACGGCTTCATAAAGCCCGTGCTGTCAACGGACAAGACAACGTTTACATATACCCGTTCTGGTTTGGAATGCACAGGCACGGCCATACCGCAACCTCCTCTCTCGAAAATCAGCTGCTGCTTATACGGCAGTCAGAAGTATCAAAGAATTCGCTCATCGTGATACCGAGGCCGGCGCACAGCCGTTCGATGGTATCAACACTAAGCTGGTAGTTTCTGCTTCTCGCGTTTTTCAGCGTGGAATTAGAGACTCCGCTCATCCTGGCAAGCTGCGCAAGGGAGATGCCTTTCGCATAGGAGAGCTCTTCCACGCGCCTGATCGTATCCATGGGCACCCTCCTCGCCGCGCTCTTACGCGGAAACCGTGATGCGGCTCACGGCAACGCAGCCCATGTTAAACACGGGGATCTTTTTCAGTTTGATAAACTCCTGAACACGCACCGTCTCATGGCAGTGCTCACATTCCATCCAACCATCGGTCTCATCGAGATAGAGGCCGCGGTTCAACGTGCCGCACAGAGGGCACTTCGCGTCATACTGCTTCATTGAAAAGACCTTCCTTCCTTCCTGCGAAATTGACCGGATGTTCACTTTTGCAATCCGACCTCTACAGTAATCCTAACAGAAGTGGTGTCCAAAAAACGGACTTTCAAAGTACCCGCCCGAACACTCTGAAATCTGTACTTGGACGAACGACCTTGTCGGGATAGTTCTTGTTAAAGGAACAAAGGACCGGCTGCATATGCATTACACCGTCGCTGGAAGTATACTCTTCCGGATTATCCGGGATGCGCTCGGAATACATCTTGATATAGCTGTCGCCGTCATAAAGGAAGATGCCAACTTGCCCGGGCAGGATTTCACTGCACTTCTGTACCCAGACCAACTGGCCGTCGTGATAGATGGACTCCATGCTATCACCGCCTACGTAGATACCGAAGTCCGCTCCCGCAGGAACGTCATCCGCATCGACGTCGGTCATTTCAAAGTCAGCCTCATCGATGTAGTTGCCGGTGCCAGCAGAAGCGCGGATCGGAGAAACGGGCATCTGAATGATCTTTCCCATCTTCCGCTCCTCAAAAGGAAACATGCCAGAAGCGACAAGTACATCCCGGTATTCCTGAACCTTTTTCATTCCTTCCGCATTCAGGTCTGGTTTATAGCCCTTTGTAAAGAAGGAAAGACCGTCTTCAATATCCAGGGCATGACAGAGCGCGATCAGCTGATACCCGGTCGGGACCGCGTAGGCGTTTTCCCATTTGTTAATGACCTGGGAACTGATCTTCGAGCCCTGCTCCATGAGTATACGGCTCAGTTCCGGGCAGCTAACGCCTTTCAGCTTTCTCGCCTCGGCGATTCGCCTGCCAATCACATTCTCTTCTTTCTCCCTGGCGGAGTTGTATTTCTTTAGAATGGAGCTCATGATCGTTTCGACCTCCGTTTCGCTTTATGGCCTGATTATATATGCCGAAATATCGCCTGTCAAGCGTTTAGGTAAAAATGGTACACGTTTACGACCTTGACAGATAAATTTCAGAGCTGTATTATACGCTTACAAAAAAATGACGCGGTAATGCGCATGCCATATAAGCCAGGAGAACACACCATGATCGATTTCAGCTGCAGATGCTACCATAAAGACCGGACACCGATCGTCAAGGATCTGTATATACAGGAATACGCAGAGGCGATCGTCAGGGACTACCGGCCTGAACTGCTTGTAACCCCTGGAAAGATCGATGCCTTTCATTTCCTGGAGAGCTATCTCGGCGTAACGGTCGAGTTTCAGGACATCTTTTACCCAGAAGGGAACGTGCCTGTTGCTGGTGCCACAATCTTCAATGACGAGGCGATCATGGTTTTTGACCGCTCTGGCATGAAGGTCTCCTCCATAGATATCCCCGCCGGAACGGTTCTCATAGATAACGCAACCATGAAGAGCGAGTCCTTCGCACTCTTCACGGCGCTGCATGAAGGCGGCCACTACTGCATGCACCAGGGCGTATATAAGCTCGACCCTGATCAAATCTCACTGTTTGAATCAGAGGGGCATCATTTCATGGAAACCGTACAAACCTCCCCGCCCCATCGGGAGGACAATCGCTGCAAGGCGATCTCGGAGTTAATCGAAGCCGTTGCCAAGGAGCAGGAGGCTCTGGCCCGCATTCTGGAGGCTGAGCACAAGAAGATTGAGAAGACTGTCGAACTGTGCCGCACGGATGTAGACGACCTTGTCAAGATCGACAAGAGTGTGGAGCGCGTTCTGGCCGCTGTGACCCGGCTGGAGCTGGCGCTTCAGTTGAAGCTGGATCTGTTCCACAACTGTCTCTGCCCGGATACGCCCTGTGCCGGCGACTCTCCCTGCCATAAATAACCCGGCCGCTGCCGATTCCAGACAAAACAAGTCCGATGGGAAATCCCATCGGACTTGTTGTATGGTTGCAAATTGGGTATCACACCAGGATACCGCGTTTTTTCGCTTCGAACGTCAGTTCGTCGCGGAAGTCGGGGTGCGCGATGGAGATGAGCTGGCGGGCACGGGAGCCGAGGCTCTCGCCGCGCAGATGCGCAATGCCGTACTCGGTAACGATGTAGTCCACATCGTTCTTGCTGGTTGTGACGATAGCGCCGGGTGTCAGAATGGACTTGATCTTGCTGATCGTGCCGCCCTTGGCCGTGGACGAGAACGCGATGAAGCTCTTGCCGCCCTTGGACTGGCATGCGCCGCGCACATAGTCGATCTGGCCGCCGGAGCCGGACATATGCTTCGTACCGACCGATTCCGCGCACACCTGTCCGAACAGATCGACCTCCAGCGCAGCGTTGATGGAGATCATATTGTCGTTCTGGCAGATGACGTTCGGGTCGTTGACGTAGTCCACCGGCAGGATCTCAAAGCAGGGGTTGTCGTTGATATAATCATAGATGCGCTGAGAACCGAAGGCGAAGGTCGTCACGGTCTTGCCGCGGTGGATCTGCTTTTTGCTGTTGTTCACCGCTCCGCATTCGAGCAGTTCGACCATGCTGTCGGTGAACATTTCCGTGTGGATGCCGAGGTCGTGCTTCGTCTTGAGCGCCATACCGGTCGCATCCGGGATCGCGCCGATGCCAAGCTGGATGCACGCGCCATCCGGAATCTGCTCAGCGATGAGGTTGCCGATCGTGCGGCTGACATCGTCGATCACGACCGGCGGCAGCACGGGAATGTCGTGCGTATTCTCAACGATCGCATCGACCTGCGAAACGTGAATCTGGGTGCCGCACAGGCAGCGCGGCTGCTTCTCATTCACTTCAATAAAGATGCGTTTGGCCTTGGAGATCATCGCCTCGGAGTAAGAGCTGGTGGTCGCAAGGCTGAAATAACCGTGGCTGTCCATCGGCGAGACGGCTACACAATATGCGTCGAAATCGTACAGGCGCTTGATATGGCCGGGGATGTCACGGTAATAGGCCGGAAACAGGTCGGCATAGCCGCCGTTGACCGCCTTGCGCGCGCCGCCGCTGGAGAACCAGGAGTAGCCCGTCATCTTGCCAAACAGGGTGTTGTCCTCATAAAAAGCAAACGGATAGGAATCCAGCATCGTGTGGACCTTGACGTCCTTCGTATCGGTCGCGCGGATCTTTTCCGCCATCGCGCCGATGATTGCCGGGGTCTGCGTCGGGCCGGCGTCCATGCCGATGACCCAGCCGGACTGCACCTGCTGCGCGACCTGCTCCGCAGTCGTGAGCTTTGTCTGATAGATCGCTTTGTAATCTGCCATTGTTACAATCTCCTCGATTTTTCTTTTTTTGCTTGAATGATTCTATTATACATACTTTGTGCCGTCAATTCAAGCGCAACCGCGTCGGTGCTCCATTTTCCGGTGCGCGGACTCAGCGGCGCTTTTTCTGCTGTGCTGCGGTGTTGCGCTCCCAGAACACGCCGTCGGCATAGCCCTGAATGGTGCGGTCGGTCTCGGCGCGCTCCAGCCGCAGCTCCGCCCAGACGCAGTATTGCGGGTTTTGCTCCACGCCGATGTAGTGCCGTCCGAGCTTTTTCGCCGTGACGGCTGTGGAGCCGGAGCCGGCGAACGGGTCGAGCACCACGTCCCCCGGGGAGGAGCTTGCAAGGATGAGCTTGGCCAACAGCTTTTCGGGCTTCTGCGTGGGATGGGCGGTGTTCTCCGGCATCGACCAATAGGGGATCGAAATATCGTCCCAGAAGTTTGAGGGATACGTGTTGCGGAAGTTGCCGTCCACCGTCTCCTCCCAATCCTTCGGCGCGCCGTCCGTGCGGTACGGTGCGACCACGCGGCGGCGCTGCATCACGTCCTCCACGTGGAAGGTGTAGTCGTCCGAGCAGGTAGCAAACCAGATATCCTCCATTGCGTTTTTCCAGTTGTGTCTGGCTCCCCTGCCCTTTTCCCGCTGCCATGTGATGCGGTTGCGTACGATGAAATGGCGCTTGAGCGCCAGCCCGACCACAGGGCTGGACTGCCAGTCGCAGCAGACGTAGAGACTGCCGGCGTCCTTGAGCAGCGGCCGCACCTGTGCGATCCACCGCTCCGTATACGCTGCGTACTGCTCGTCGCTCGTTTTGGAGAACGCATTTCCGTGGAAATCCTTGTCCAGATTGTACGGCGGATCGACGATCACGAGGTCTGCAACGCCGCGCGGCAGGCACTGGAGCACAGAAAATGCATCGCCGAGGATGGTCTTGTCGAGCACCTCTGCCCGCGCAGCGGGGGCGTTCACACGAATACAGCGCTCCAGATATGCTTGCCCCTCCGCGACGGAGAGGTCGATCGTTTTGTTGCGTTCCGATTTCATGGCAGTCCTCCTGATCTTGTTTATTTTACTGTTTTTCACGCAGAAAGTAAACGGAATTTCTTTCAAATCTCTTGCGAATCTGGTAAACTGGAAAAGAAAACTGCACTGCATCAGGAGGTACGCCGTGGCACATCTGACCGAAAATGCGATCATGGGTTCGTTTGTGAAGCTGCTTTCCGAAAAACCGTTCGACAAGATCACAGTGACGGACATTGTGGAGGACTGTCAGATCACGCGCAGGACGTTTTACTACCACTATGCAGATCTGTACGAGCTCACCAAGGCGCTGTTCCACACTGAGACGGAGCGCGCCATCGCCGACTATGAGGAGACCGGAAGCTGGGAGGAATGCTTCATCCGCGGCTGCCGCTTCATTATGGAAAACAGACGCGCAGTCTACCACATCTTTCAGTCCGTGCACCGGGCAGAGCTTGAAAAGTACGTCGATCAGATCGCGGCCGAGGTCATGTCGCGCTATCTCGACCGGCAGGCCGCCGGGCTGGAGGTTCAGACGCGCGACAAACAGCTCATCTGCGATTTTTACCGCTACGCCCTCTCGGGCCTGCTGTACCAGTGGCTGGAGGATGGCATGAAGCAGGATCCGGAAGCGCTCATCCATCGCCTTGGCATCCTGTTCGACGGCAACATCCGCCGCTCTCTGGAGCGAAGCGCAGGGCAAACATAATATCAAGAGGCCGCTGCAATGCAGCGGCCTCTTGATATGATATCCTCTTAGTTCCATCCCAAACTGGTCAGTGCGCCGCTCACAAACGCCAGCGGCGCATATTGCGCGCAGACATTATAAACAAACACAGCCCACCAGTAGCGGTTAAATGGCCAGCTCAGTTCTCCACCCGATGATATAACACAAGCGCTCAGGAACGGTTCCGCGCAAACCAAGACATGCAGCACAAGCAATGCGACCCCAGTCCCCAGCAGCGCCTGACGCAGACGCTGATTCCCAATATGAATGTCCGAAAAGAGTGCGATCCCGGTGGGGATCGACGCAATCAGGCAAAAGAAAATTACGCTGCGCACCGATGTGGAGGCGATGTAATAAGGTGTCACGTCAAAGGTTCTCTTGCGCGCCATGTCCAGATCATGCACCAGCGTCGCGCGCAAAAGCAGGCCGACCACCAACAGCGCCGCCACCTCCGCGAACACGATCACCTTTTTCTTCTGAAAGCGCACATACCGCTCCGGTTCCGCATTCATGGCATGTCCCGGACCGTAGACGATCTCCGTAAACTCCGTCTCCAACGCGGCGGCAACGGCCTGCAGTGTATCCAAGTCCGGTTCCGTCCGCCCCGTCTCCCAGTTCGAAACCGCCTGTCGCGTCACGTGTAGCCGCTCAGCGAACGTCTCCTGTGTGATCCCCTTCGCCTTCCGCAGCGCCCGTATGTTCTTCCCCACACGCGCCACAGTAACCGCCTCCCGGTCTTTTTTCCAGCTCCAGTATACGAAAACCCGCACAATTTGTCACGCAACAATTTGTTGCAGACGCTGGACGCGCAAAAAATCGCACACACTTTCATGCGTGCGATTTTTTTGAACATCAAACAAATTATCTCTTGCTGAACTGCGGAGCGCGACGGGCTGCTTTGAGACCGTACTTTTTACGCTCTTTCATTCTCGGGTCGCGGGTCAGGAAGCCGGCGGCCTTCAGGGGCGCGCGGTAGCTCTCGTCAACGAGCAGCAGGGCGCGGGAGATGCCGTGGCGGATCGCGCCGGCCTGGCCAGTGACGCCGCCGCCGGAAACGGTCGCTTCGATATCGACCTTGCCGAGGGTTCCGGTGGTGACCAGCGGCTGGCGGACGATCAGCTTCAGGGTGTCGAGACCGAAGTACTCCTCAATGTCACGACCGTTGATCGTGATGGCGCCGGTGCCGTTGGGATACAGGTGCACGCGCGCGACGGAGGACTTTCTGCGGCCGGTGCCGTACATATAGGCTTTCTTGCTCTTATAAGTTGCCATGATTCAATTCCTCCTTCTTAGCGTTCCCAGGCTTCGGGCTTCTGTGCTGCGTGGGGATGCTCAGCGCCGCGGTAGATCTTCAGGCGGCGAAGCTGCCACTGGGCGATGCTGTTCTTCTGCAGCATGCCGCGGACGGCCAGACGCATTGCCAGCTCCGGCTTGTCCTTCATGAGCTTCTTGTACTGGGTCTCGTGCAGGCCGCCGGGATAACCGGAGTGCGTGCGGTAATACTTCTGCTCCAGCTTCTTGCCGGTGAGCACTGCCTGCTCGGCGTTGATGATGATGACGAAGTCGCCGCAGTCAACGTGCGGGGTGTAGTCGGGTTTCAGCTTGCCGCGCAGCAGATCGGCAGCGAGCGCTGCGGTTTTGCCCATGGGCTTGCCGGCTGCATCCAGAACGTACCACTTGCGGACAACGGTGTCCTTGTTGAGCATAGTCGTGGACATGTTTGTGCCTCCATACTTCAAATTGAAACGAAATCGTTTTGACATTTTCATAGCGCGACGGTAGAATAAGAACCACGAATCGCGCTTTCTCTTTATACCACAAGGAAAATCCTGTGTCAACTGCTTTTTTGATTTACGACATCAATTGCTCTTGAAATTGCTGTTTTACTCGTTTTTACTCTTGATTTCACAGTTTCAAATTTATTTTTTGGAGGACTTCCATGAACGATCTCAATGATTTTACCGGCCTGATCCGCCGCTGTGTGGACGATTATCACATGATTGAAGCTGGCGACACCGTGGCCGTAGGCGTGTCCGGCGGGAAGGATTCGCTCGTGCTGCTCATGGCGCTGAACCACCTGCGCACCTATTACCCCAAGCCGTTTCAGCTCGAAGCAATCACGATCGAGTTGGGCTTTGATGGCATGGATTTTGATCCGGTACAAGACCTCTGCCGTGAGCTGGACGTACCCTATACGCGCCTGAAAACGGACATCAAGGAGATCGTCTTCGACGTGCGAAAGGAGGATAATCCCTGCTCCCTGTGCGCCAAAATGCGGCGCGGCGCGCTGTGCGATGCGCTGCGTGACCGCGGCATCACGAAGCTCGCCCTCGGCCATCATTTTGACGACGCGGTGGAGACCTTCCTGCTCTCGCTCGTGTACGAGGGGCGCATCAGTTGCTTCAAGCCGGTCACCTATATGAGCCGCACCGGCGTGTGGCAGATCCGCCCGATGCTCTACGCCGGTGAGGGGCGCATTGCCAACCTCGCAAAGTCGCTGGAGCTGCCCATCGTGGAAAACCCCTGCCCGCAGGATCGCGGCAGCCGCCGATACGAGGTCAAGCAGCTCCTGCGGGATATGAGCCGAACCTACCCCGACCTGCGCAGCAAAATTTTCGGCGCCATTCAGCGCCTCCCGCTCGACGGCTGGGGGAAGGACGCACGTTAACGGTTACCCATACAAAAACGGCGCAGCAAGTTGCTGCGCCGTTTTATGGTTCAATCTGATACTTATTATCTAATCGTTTAATCGCAATTCTCGGTCCATGGTTTCTTTGACACGTTTCACGCGTATTGCCCAAGCACCGTATTCCATCAAGACACAAAACATGCTATAATGCTGCCTGCAATCATCATACAGCAAAGAGGGCTGTGGCATATGGACATTCTGTATCAGGACAACAGCATACTCGTGTGCATCAAACCGGCCGGGGTGCTCTCAACGGACGAGCCTGGCGGCGTGCCGGAGCTGGTTCGCGCTGCGCTGGGCGATCCGAAGGCCTGCGTGCGCACAGTGCACCGGCTCGACCGGGTCGTCGGCGGACTGATGGTGCTGGCACGCACGCCGGAGGCGGCGTCCAGGCTGTCGGAGCAAATCCGCAGCCACGATTTTGGGAAAACCTATCTCGCCGCCGTGCACGGGCAGCCGGAGACGCTCTCCGGCACGTACCGCGATCTGCTTGCCCGCGATCCGAGCGAGCGCAAGACCTACGTCGTACAAAAGCCGGCCAAGGGCGTGCAGGAGGCGGTGCTTGATTACGAGGTGCTCGCCGCGCGCGACGGGCTGTCGCTCGTGCGCATCTACCTGCAGACAGGCAGGACCCACCAGATCCGCTGCCAGTTTTCCGCGCGCGGTATGCCCCTCTACGGCGACCGGAAATACAGCACGCTCCCGGATGACGGCCCGATTGCGCTGTGGTCGCACTGCCTGCACTTCGCCCACCCGGAGACCGGTGAGGTACTGTTTTTTGAACAACAGCCGCCTGATCTTTATCCGTGGAATGCGCTGATGGCGTCTGAATTCGAATGAAAACCCCCGCAGATTCCAGCTTGAATCTGCGGGGGCTTTTTGGTTTGGAGCGCTAACAGGCTTCGATCTCCTTGATGTTGTACTCGTTGCCTGTGAGCAGATAAGTGTGTTCGCTCTTGCAGTAAGGGCAAATTTTCGCGTACTTCACCGTTGGGTAAGTCTTGTGGCAATCCTCGCAGTAGGTCACTGCCTCCAGCGTCTCGATCCGCAGCTCAGCGCCCTTGAGATAGGTTGTGTCCTTGACGGCCCAGTTCCAGCAGTCGGTCAGATAGTGCGGGATGATGCCGCTCACCTCGCCGACCTCCAGGGTGACGCTGCCGACCTTTGTCAGCCCGTTTT
>SFNH01000257.1 GCA_004554205.1 Clostridium sp. | reverse complement strand
ACATCATTTCCGGCTTTGATCTCCTTGTAATGTTCCCCTCTCGTCCACCAGTCGGAGGTTACCATTCCGTGAAAATGCCACTCGTCGCGCAGGATGCCTTCGAGCAGATCGTGATTTTCAGAAGCACGGTGGCCGTTGATCATATTGTAAGCGGACATGATGACCCACGGATCGGCTTCCTTTACGATGATCTCAAACGCCTTTAAGTAGATCTCGCGGAGTGCGCGCTCGGAGACGCGGGAGTCGCTGTGTTTGCGGTTGGTCTCCTTGTTGTTGCAGGCAAAATGCTTCACGGCTGCGGCGATGTGTTGCGACTGGATGCCGCGCACCATGGCTGCGCCCGTTTTGCCGGCGAGCAGCGGGTCTTCCGAATAGTATTCAAAATTTCTTCCGCAGAGCGGATTGCGGTGAATGTTGACGGCCGGCGTCAGCCATACGGCGATATTGTTCTCTTTTACTTCCTCGGCGCCTGCGGTTCCGACCTGCTCGATCAGGGCAGGATTCCAGGTGGAGGCGAGCAGTGTGGCGCATGGCCATGCCGTTGTGCAGACCTCGCACTGCGGGTTGATGCGGAGACCGGCAGGACCGTCAGCGGTCATGATATTTGGAACGCCGTATTCCGGAAGATTGCCGTAGCCATAGGTATTCGCGACGGAGGTATTCGGCTGGCCGCCGAGCAGATGAATCAGGTCATCGTCGTCGAGCTGGGCGATAAATTCATCCATGGAAATCTTTCCCTCGTAAACGTCGATCAGCGGATGCGCGTTTTCCTTATAGGAATTCAGCAGAAGATAGGAGCCGCGTCCGCGTGTTGCCGGGGCGAGAGCCTCCTCGGTGCCCGGTACCATTTTTTCAAAAACACAGGCATTCGGATCGTTGGCAGTTCCCAGTTCCCTGCGGAAGTTCTTCGTAGCTTCCGTCTGCGAGAAGGCGCTTCTTCAAGCTTGTAGGTGCGGCTTTGGAGGAGAGCTGCTCTACCAGCAGGTCAGCGTCGAGCGTCATGACATAATCCAGCGCTGTGACATCCCGGACGGAAGTTCCGATGTAAAAATGGTAGTCTCCCTTTTCCAGTATGTAGGAGGATTTAAAAATTTTTCCCAGATCATCGTAGGAAGCCATGGAATCCTTTGCTGTCTCGAGCGTCAGAAGCTGGCTTTCGCCCGGGAGGAGCGTTCTTGTCTTGCAAAAAGCGGAGAGTTCGCGCGCCGGTTTCTGCAAAAGTCCCTGCGGCGCACTGTAATACATCTGCACGACTTCTTTTCCGCTGTAATCTCCGGTGTTTGTGACAAGGACGGAAGCGCGGATGGCCTGCTCGGTTTCGGTCACGCTCTGCACCGCAAGGGAGAACTGTGTGTAGGAAAGTCCGAATCCGAACGGATAGCATACGTGCTTTGCCGCATCCGGAAAAGTCTCGAAATAGCGGTAACCTACATAGATATCCTCGGTATAGTCCACGTAGTCAACCGATTCGTGGAAATTCGCGGTGGAAGGATAATCGTCCACGGAAGCGGCGAAAGTGTCCGGAAGCTTGCCGGACGGAGATACCTTTCCGCACAACAGTTCCGCCATGGCAAGTCCGCCCTCCATGCCGCCCTGCCATGCGATGAGCGCGGAGGAGATCCGGTCATCGTTTTTGATCCAGGAGGTATCGATGATGCCGCCGATATTTAGGACGACCGCAATTTTGGAAAAATGCTGCTTTACCTGTGCGATCATGGCAGATTCTTCCTTTGTGAGATAGAAGTCGCCGTCAGGGAAGATCTCTCCGGAGATTTTCGGCATGCTGGTCTCTGTCTCCCACGGATTGTATTCTCCGTTGTATTCGATGCTGGAGCGGTCCCAGCCCTCTCCGGAAAAACGGCTCAATACGATCACAGCCGTATCGGTATAGGCGCTGGCGCCGGCGAGAAGCCCGGCGGAGAGCGCCGGCTCTGTCGTCATGCCGGGAACAGAACCCTGCTCATACTGTCCGTTCACATGATTGCGGTAGAAATCGCACAGCGGCTCGTAGAGGGAGACGGTATCGTGGAGCATCTGAAAGCCGTCGTAGAGATTGTGCACATACGATACGGTCACATCGCCGCTGCCGCCGCCTCCCTTGACATAATCAAAA
>SFNH01000255.1 GCA_004554205.1 Clostridium sp. | reverse complement strand
GCCAGCGTCCCTACCCCTTTTGGCCCTTCGGGCCATTTCCCCCTGATAGGGGGAATCGGCCCCTTGTGCCCAAGGGGAGCCTTTTTTGCTGCTGCAAAAATGCAAATTATTTTCAAAATCCTCTTGACAAACAGGCTTCTCCTCGTTATACTATAACCGTAATGATAATTATTATCAATATTGATTCAGCAAGGAGTCCTGCCTATGTCCACTGTTCGCAGGCACAGCCATAAGCGCGACGCGATCCTCGAATGTCTGCGCTGCACGACGAGCCACCCGACGGCGGAATGGGTCTACACCCAGCTCAAGCCCACCATCCCCGATCTGTCGCTCGCAACCGTCTATCGGAATTTCGCCATGTTCAAGGCCGAGGGTACGATTGATTCTGTCGGCGTCTTTGAAGGGCTTGAGCATTTCGATTTCCGCACCGACCCACACGCCCACTTCGTCTGCAAGCAATGCGGTGCGGTCAGCGATCTCGACTGGCTCTGCCTGCCGGATGCCTCGCTGGACGATCTGGAAACTCTGACCGGCGCTCACGCGGACAGCTATCATCTGGTCGTCTCCGGCGAGTGCGTGGCCTGCCGCGGAAAACACGCATAACGCGTTTTCAAATATTTCAACACAAAAAGCTTACAATATCATGATTTTACGGAGGAAATTTACTATGAAGAAGTTCGTTTGCAAGGTTTGCGGTTACATCTACGAAGGCGACGCTGCCCCGGCAGAATGCCCCGTCTGTCATGCCAAGAGCAATATGTTCGAGGAAGTCAAGGGTGAGCTGACCCTGGCTGCCGAGCATGAGTACGGCATCTACGCCAAGACCGTCAAGAATAACCCCGACATCTCCGACGAGGACAAGAAGTACATCTTCGACCAGCTGAAGGCCAATTTTAGCGGCGAATGCTCCGAGGTCGGCATGTACCTGTGCATGGCCCGCATCGCCCACCGTGAGGGCTATCCCGAGGTCGGTCTGTACTGGGAAAAGGCCGCCTATGAAGAGGCCGAACACGCCGCCAAGTTTGCCGAGATGCTGGGCGAAGACCTCGAGCCGAACATGAAGTCCACCACGAAGGACAATCTCAAGTGGCGTGTCGACTGCGAGTTCGGCGCGACCCAGGGCAAGTTCGATCTGGCCAAGTGCGCCAAGAAGAACAACCTCGACGCCATCCACGACACTGTGCATGAAATGGCCAAGGACGAAGCAAGACACGGCCGCGCGCTCAAGGGCCTGCTGGACCGCTACTTCAAGTAAGATGGACTACACGGAAAACACCGTGATCTGCAACTGCAAGCATGTGACCTTGGCGGACAAAGGAGTTTGCCGAGGTGCAGAAGCTGACCAGCTGCTCGACCGGCTGCGGCGGCTGCCACGATAAGATCATGGCAGTCCTCTCCGAGCGGCTCAGCGGATAAGGAGAATACACGATGAAATACGTCTGCGATATTTGCGGCTATGTCTATGACCCGGAGATCGGCGATCCTGAAAACGGCGTAGCCCCCGGCACACCTTGGGAAGAAGTCCCTGAGGATTGGGTCTGCCCCCTCTGCTCGGTCGACAAAGACCAGTTCAGCCCGGAAGAATAAAAGAACAGATACCCGGAAGCAGCGCTTCCGGGTATCTTGATATCAGATATTACGCGGGCATCATGCCAGCGGCAGGATTGCGTAGCGGAAGCTCGGAACCCCTTTCTTCGAGTACGAGACAAATTCCAGCTGTATCAGCGTGCCGTCCGCTTTTTCTCCATCCGTAATATCGCGAAGGTACATCACATCTTCTGTCTTTTTCGGTGTGAAATTATATACGACTGCATACGGCGATGTCTGCAGCCCCTGTTCTCCCTCGGACGCCGCACGCATATAGGCCTGCACATTATGCGTCAGGGCGCCGCCTTCCCAGGATAGTCTGAGCCGATTTTCTTCCGCTGCTGCCGGAGCCTCTGCGGCCGCAGACAACACTTCCTCCGGCGTATCAAACAGCCGGATCTTCTGATCGTTCATCCGAATCGACAGGCCGGTCGCTGCAGGCTGTGGTCTGTGCAAAACTGCCGCCGTGATTCCAAGACACGCGGAAATGGCGAGCAAGGCCGCAATACAGAAAACAGTACGGCGCGAAGCACATGTAATTGCTTTTTTCATTTCAACTTCTCCTTTTCGGATCCCGTGTCTGCCGCTCTGGTTTTTATTTCTTCTGTCTGATTCAAGTATATCTCAGCTATGACAAATGCGCAACACTTCCAACATCATGCATTTATAAAATTATCCCAATTTAATTATCTGGACCGCCCAAATCGTGAAATCTGCCTATTTGCATCTTCGGGCCGGTCTGTGGTACACTACTCGCAGAAAGGAGTGATCTTATGCAAGAATATGAAGTTTTGATCGAGACCATCAACCCCTGCGGGGGTGAGGCGCATGCGAACAAGGAGTTCCGGCCCGGAGGCTTATGTCCGCGAGCAGGGCCGCTACCCCATTCTCGATTCCGGCAAAAACGCCGCGGGCGACACCGTCATCACCACCGGCGACGGCAAGGGCGTCATGATCCGCTATACGTTCACCGCGTAAAAGACGCACCCCGGACTTTTGTCCGGGGTGCGTCTTTTACCCGAAGATCACCTGGGCCAGGACGGCGGGTCTGCCGTCGGCGTGTTTGACGGCCATGCGGCAGCGGCCCTCCTCCCGGCGGCAGAAGACGCCGAGCGTCTCGCCCTCGAGGCAGGGGCTCGCGTAATGCGCCTCGATGGTCCGGATCATGCCGGAGGCCAGCTCCTTCGCC
>SFNH01000062.1 GCA_004554205.1 Clostridium sp. | reverse complement strand
CATCTCAAGCCCTGTGTCAAACACCTGCTTCGCGTGGTGCAGGTACTCATCCGGCAGACGATGGAATTCCTCCGTGCTCTTCTGGATCAGTACGATCGAGTACACCCGCTTGATATCCCTGTATGTGAACATCTTTCCGCTCTTTGCGCGCGCCTGCGTGTACTGCCGCATTACAAGGTCACTCGAGTAGCACGCGCAGCGCGCCCCCGGGACAGGACAATATCAGCCGCAAGGCCCCGGAAGACAGGCCCGCTGACGATAGCGAGGCTTCCGTAGCGAGGTCTGCGCCAGCTGCCGTAGGCGAGTTTGCGCGACTGGCGGCTAATAGGCGCGCGGACCGAGTAGGAAACGCAGCGTGTCACGCGGGACTGTCTGCCCGGGCTTAAGCGGCGTGAAGTCTGTGGGAAACGCCGCACGGCTGAACTGTTACCGTTTATGGAATTTATTTAATTAAGATGGAGTTGATCTCATGATATATATATCAGTATTCAAACGAACGAAGAAACTGCTGTGCCCGCTCCGTCATCGGCTTTTCAAAAAATGCCTTCGGCGCATCGCTCTCCTCCACAATTTCGCCATGCTCTAAAAACAGGACACGATCCGCGATTGCTCTGGCAAACGACATCTCATGGGTGACGATCAACATCGTGCTGCCATTTCCGGCCAGGGAGAGAACCACCTCCAGTACCTCATGCACCATCTCCGGATCCAGAGCCGCCGTGATCTCATCTAACAGGAGGATCTCCGGGTGCATGATAAGAGCACGGACAATGGCAATTCGCTGCTTTTGTCCGCCCGAAAGCTGACGGGGATAGTCATTCCTTCGATCTGCGAGCCCAACCTTTGTGAGGAGGTTTAGCGCCTCTTTTTCCGCTTCCGAACGGCTCCGTTTCTGCACCTTTAACGGCGCAAGCAAAATATTTTCCAGGATCGTCTTGTGCGGAAAGAGGTCGTAGCTTTGGAAAACCATGCCGATTTTCTGGCGCATCGCCGAAACCGTTTTTGAGCCCTTTTTGACCGGTTCTCCATCCAGCAGAACCTCTCCGCCCTGTATATCCTCCAGCGCATTCAGGCAGCGCAGGAGCGTACTTTTCCCGCAGCCGGACGGCCCGATAATGACGATCACCTCGCCCTTTTTGACCTCGAGGTTAAAATCATTCAGTATGACATGATCCCCGAATTCCTTGTGAAGATGATTGATTTTTAAAATTGTCTGTTCCATCAGGACCACCTCTCTTCCAAATATCCCGCCAACCGGCTGATCGGCCAGCAGATCAGGAAATACAGCAGGAAAACGACGCCAAACACGCCGAACGCCGCATTGGGCGACGTCCTTCGATTTGCCTCTATGATCTGCTGCGCGACCTTTAACACTTCCACGATTCCGATCATCATGACAAGGCTGGTCGTTTTTATCATTCTGGTTATCAGATTGATCGAAAGCGGGATGAGACGACGGACTGTCTGCGGCAGAATCACATAAATGTAAGTCTGCTCCGGCGTCAATCCCAGCGCCTCCGAACTCTCATACTGAATTTTGGGAATGCTGATGAGCGCTCCTCTCACCAGATCCCCCATCTCGGCAGTACCCCAGAAGCTGAATACTATGATGGCTGAAGCCTCCGCCTCCAGATTCCAGCCGAATACTCTTGTCGTGCCGAAGTAAACCACAAAAAGCAGCACCATCTGGGGCATGATCCGCACAATTTCCAGATAGACGCGGAAAAACGCTTTCAGGATTTTATTTTTCGATGTCATCAAGACGCCCGCCACAAGTCCCAGGACAAGGCTGACCGCCACTGAGATCAGGCTGATGCGTATAGCCACCCAGAGGCCGCCGAGCAGCCTGAAAAAATTTGTCCCTTTGAAAAGAACGTCAATCCCCAAACTCTGCATGGCGCAGCCTCCTCTCCACGAAGCTTCCCAGCGCGGAAACCGGCAGCAGCATGATCAGGTAAAATACCACCAGCAGCGCCAGACATTCGATGGTCTTGGCGTACATACCGATGAGATCCTTTGCCGTGAACATCAGATCCATCAGGCTGATGGTGGAAAAAACGCTGGTCTCCTTCAGCAGGAAGATCACATTTGCCACCAGTCCCGGAACGCTCGAGGATACCGCCTGAGGCAGAATCACATGCCTGAAAACCTGCAGCCGGTTCATGCCAAGGCTCTGCGCGCTTTCTGATTGAATCACCGGTATATTGTCCAGACCGCTTCGAAATGTCTCCGCCATGTAAGCTCCGCCCAAAAGTCCGAGCCCCCAGGTGCCGCAGACCGACGGCGAAATGCGCAGGCCGATTTTAGGAAGGGCAAAATACAGAAAGAACAGTTGAACCAAAAGCGGCGTATTGCGGAACAGCTCAATATAAAATACCGTGAGCCTGCGAAGGATCGGTATCTTAAAATGAATGACCGCGGCGCAGGATATCCCCAGCAGGAAGGCCAGCATAACTCCCTGCCATCCGATGCGAAGTGTCAGAATCAGGGCATCCACATACAGCGGCAGGTAAGAACTAATCACATTAAAATCCATAATATTTTATTTGCCTCTCTCGTTAATGTCATGCCGCGGTCGGCGCCTCGGCTGCGGACTGAGCGGCTACTGCTTCCCCTCTACAACCAGAGTGTCTTTATAGTCAGCGCCGTAGGTGTCCAGAAGAGTAGCTTCGTAATCCGCGTGGAAGAAGTTTTCCTTGCCCAGAGCAATAATCTCATCGTTAAGCCAGCTCAACAAACTTTCGTTGCCTTTGGTGACTGCCGGCGCGATGGTATCTGCGCTGCCGAGGGAGGGAATCCCAACCGTGTATCCGGGATTCTCAATAGCGAATGCTATGACCTCGGTATTGTCATTGGCCCATGCGACGCCATTGCCATTCTCAAACGCGGTTTTGGCCTCGGCATAAGCATCGTATTTCTGAAGCTTGATGTTCGGGTGGTTCTTTTCCAGATACGTCTCTGCGGTGGTCCCGGAAATAACGATCACCTCATCATCGGCCCCGATCTCATCCAGGCTGGTAATCACCGCGCTGTCGGGGGAAACGACGCCCAGCGCCACATTCATGTAAGGAAGCGCGAAGTCGACTTCCTGTGCGCGTTCTTCCGTCACCGTGAAGTTTGCCAGAATGATATCCACCTTACCGGTCTGCAGATACTCGATCCGATTCGCGGCTTCGGTCGAAACATAATTGATCTTAACTCCGAGATCCTCGCCGATACGATTGGCGAAGTAAACATCATAGCCCTGGTACTCGCCGTTCTCGTCCACATAGCCAAACGGGCTCTTGTCAGAGAAAACGCCGATGTTGATCGTTCCGCTCTTTTTAATCTCATCGACAGTCCTGTATACCGCACCGCCTGCCGCGCCCGCGTCTGTGCCGGAGGTCGCTGCCTGCTTTGAGCCGCAGCCCGCAAGAGAGGATACTGTGAGCGCTAATCCGAGAAGCGCCGCGCCTGTTCTTTTCAAATGTTTTTTCATAATCTTCTACCTCTTTTCAATAAATTTATCAAGTAATATAATCGTGTTATGCAGGGAATTTGAGCATTTTTTCATAGGAAAATGCGTCCTGTGAAATAAAAAACGGGGGCTTACAAAGCTCCCGGGCAAATGGCATTGCAGCATTTCATATTGAAATGTCATACATCGGTGCAACACAAAGCAGACGAATGCACCTGGCCATACAGATATGCCCGGGAGAACAGCATTCGGCTACAACACCTGGCGAATCTGTAAGAATTGTCTGTTCTATACATTGCATTCCTCTCCTTTCCTGACTGGTTGCTCAAATTCGATGTATGTATCATACATCTATTTACCTACCGTGTCAATAGGTATATGGAATATTTTTACAACAGCTGCAACAGTTCAGCCATGCGAGCAAAAGTTTTACATCCGGCGACCGAACAAAAGCGAAAACCTCGTCCGCGACCGAGGTGAGCCGCTTAGCTGAACTGCTGCGAAGCTTAAAGCTAAATAAGCCCTGCGTTGTCGCGCATAAAGCGGTACTCCGCGACAGACCGGTCGAAGCCGCGGATATGGTTGTAAAGCCATGCGGTCACATTTTTATTGACCTGCTCCACAAACTCATCGGTGGGGCCTTCCTGCTCCTCCAACATTTCGTGGAGTTCCTTTACGACCCTGCGCAGCTCCTCATGCTTCTCTTTGTGCTCCTCGATGCCCGGATAGCCGATCTCCTCCTGGAGTTTCTCCTCCGCGTTAAAGTGGAAATCCGTATACTCCGCCAGATAATCAAGCGTCTCCACCGCCTCGCGCTTCGCTGACCTCTCATTCGCGCAGATGAGCAGAAGCTTGTTGATCCGGTTGATCAGCTCCTTGTGCTGCGTATCGATCATCTCGTTGCCCGTCACCAAAGAATCATCAAATACTGCCTCCATGTTATCTCCTTCCCCAAAATTCATATTCTTAACCTTACATAACAATCCTATGTCAATTCGCTGGAAAAGTCAAGAAGAAAGCCAAAAGGGCTTGCGTATTTTTCAAAAATTTTTTATAATCAATTGTATACAAAGATGTTGCACAATACAATCCGGCACCTTTCACGGTGCGAAGGAGCATCCCTATGATAAAGCATCTTGGACTGAAGGCCTACGGCAAGATCAATCTCGGGCTGGATGTGCTCGGCAGGCGGGAGGACGGCTACCATGAAGTCCGCATGATCATGCAGACTGTGGGTATCTTTGACCGGGTAGACTTAATCCGCATGGAGAAGCCGGGCATCACTGTGGAGACGAATCTCTACTACCTCCCCACGAACGAAAACAATCTGGTCTACAAGGCGGCGAAGCTTCTGATGGATGAATTCCACATCAGGGAGGGCATCTTCATCCGCTTAAAGAAATTTATCCCCGTGGCCGCCGGCATGGCAGGCGGAAGCAGCGATGCGGCGGCCGTCCTGTTCGGCGTCAACAAAATGTTCCGCCTGGGGCTTAACACCGCGCAGCTCATGGAGCGCGGCTTAAAGATCGGCGCCGACGTACCTTACTGCATCCTGCGCGGCACGGCGCTTGCGGAGGGGATCGGTGAGATCCTGACCCCGCTCCCGCCTCTGCCCCAGTGCCAGGTTCTGATCGCCAAGCCCGGGATCAATGTATCCACAAAATTCGTTTATGGAAATCTGCGCGCCGATGCGCTGAGAAAGGACGAGCGCCCGGACATCGACGGCATGATCGCGGCGATCCGCGGCGGAGACATCTACGGTATTGCGGCGGCGCTCGGAAATGTTTTAGAGACGGTCACCGTAAAGGAATATCCGGTGATCCGACAGATAAAAGAAAAGATGATGGAATACGGCGCCATCGGCTCGCTGATGAGCGGAAGCGGCCCCACCGTATTCGGACTTTTCACAAGTCCGAAGGCAGCCCGGGAGGCGTTCGGGGCGTTTCGCTACGGCGCGCCCTCCCCGCTCGCAAAACAGGTGTTTCTGACGAGCCTTTACAATCAGAAGGAGAATGTGGATGGGACACGAATTAAAGGTTAAGATGAATGAGTATCTCCCTCTGCGCGACGTGGTGTTCAACACGCTGCGCGAGGCGATCTTAAAGGGCGAGTTAAGGCCGGGTGAACGCCTGATGGAGATCCATCTCGCCAACCGCCTCGGCGTGAGCCGCACCCCGATCCGGGAAGCGATCCGTATGCTGGAGCTGGAGGGCCTCGTGCTGATGATCCCGAGGAAAGGCGCGGAGGTCGCGGGGATCTCAGAACAGGGGCTTCGGGATGTGCTGGAGGTGCGCCGCTCCTTAGAGGAGCTTGCCATCGAGCTCGCGTGCCAGCGCATGGCCGATGACGATATCCTCGAGCTAAAGAAAACGCAGGAGGAATTCCGCCGCGCCGTCCGAACCGCGGACGCCATGACGATCGCGGAGACCGACGAGCATTACCACGACATCATCTACAACGGAACCGGCAACAGCCGTCTCATCCAGATCTTATACAACTTAAGGGAGCAGATGTACCGCTATCGCCTTGAGTACATCAAGGACGCCGACAAGCGGCAGATCCTGGTGGTGGAGCACGACCAGATCTTAAAGGCCATCCAGAACCGCCATGTGGCGGAGGCAAAGGCTGCCATACGCGAACACATCGACAATCAGGAGATCACAGTCTCAAGAAATATCAAGGAGCAGCGGTAAACGCTGCTCCTCTTTGTCTCCTCACCCTTCCGTATCAGGGCTTTCCTCTGCGGGAATGTACTTGTCGAATACGCCGACCAGAAAAAACGAGTTGATAAACGCGATCAGCGGGTATCCGAACAGGAACAGAAGCGGCTGCAAAAACGGCGCCGCAAAGAGCACGAGCGCCACAAAGCCGATATCGATCGCCAGCATTGTGACGGTGACGAAAAAGTGGCGGAGGGACATATAAAACGCATTGAAGAGCGTCCGCTTCACCGGGTTGTAAAACTTCGCCTGAAGCGGAAACACATACAGGCTTACACACAGATATACCGCGCCGAGGCAAAGCAGCGCCGCGACGAAAAACGCGCGGAGCGCCGGACCGAGCGTCTTAAGCGACAGGAAGAAATACAGGTCAAACGCGAGAACCGCTCCCGCCGCAAGCAGGATCAGCCAGATCACCGTCGCCTGTTTAAAGTTCTCCTTAAACGATTTGAAAAAGGACTTCACGGTGGAGCCCTCCTCGTCCCGCACCAGCTTAAGCAGCACATAGTAAACTGCCGTGGTGGCCGCGCCCGCGGTAAATATCGGAATGCTTACAACCGTCCACAGGACATTTAAGATAAGGACGTCAAAAAACTTTCCGATAAATCGCCACACCGGATTGTCGTAATTAAAAATTCCAGAAAACATGGTCTCCCCTCCGATTCTCTTTTGCCCGTTTTGTCAGCAGATACTCGCACGCATCCCTTTGCTCCGCGGTCATATCAGCACTTCTCCGGCTCCTCATACTCCTCTCCGAAGGTGTCCACCGTAATGCTCCTGATCCTCTGCTCACTCAGCGGGCGGTCATTGTAGTCCGTGCGGGTCTCAGCAATCCTGTTTACCACGTCCATCCCATCTGTGACCTTCCCGAACGCCGCGTAAGCGCCGTCTAAGTGCGGGGCGTCCCTGTGCATGATAAAGAACTGGGAGCCGGCGGAATCCGGCATCATGGAGCGCGCCATGGATAGCACGCCCTCCGTGTGCCTTAAGCTGTTCGGAAAGCCGTTCTGCTCAAACTCGCCCTTTATGGAATACCCCGGGCCGCCCATGCCGTTTCCCTGCGGGCAGCCGCCCTGGATCATAAAGCCCTCGATGACCCTGTGGAAGATCAGCCCGTCATAGTAGCCCTTCCCCGCAAGGCTGATAAAATTTCTCACCGTGTTCGGCGCGATCTCGGGATACAGCTCAGCGCGGATCACGCCCCCGTCCTCCATCGTAATCGTAATTTCCGGATTCTTCATAGTATATTTCTCCTTTCTCTGATCAATCAAGTCTGCCGTAGCGCGCGGTTACGGTATGTACCTCTTTTTTCAGCGCATCGGTCAGCTCACCCGGCTTTAAGCGCCATTTCCAGTTCTCCCCCACCGTGGACGGCAGGTTCATTCTTGCCCCGTTGTCAAGCCCCATGTAATCCTGCAGCGGGATCACGCAAAGACCGGCGCGCGAGCGCATGACCGCGGCGATAAAGGACTTATAAAGCAGATCGTCGGGCGTGTAATGGTCGCACAGGTAATCTCTCGCCATCTTCCTGTCGGCCTTAGAGGCGCTCCCAAACCAGCCGACAAGCGTATCATTGTCATGGGTGCCGGTGTAGGCCACGCAGTTTTCCGTGTAATTATGCGGCAGGTACTCGCCGGAGGAATCGTCGTCCCCGGCATCAAACGCGAACTCGAGCACCTTCATCCCCGGGAAACCGGTCTCCCTCACCAAACGGCGCACGGAATCCGTTATCAGCCCCAGATCCTCGGCGATCACCTGTCTGTCGCCTAAGACCTCCCTCATCCGGGAAAACAACTGCATTCCGGGTCCTTTTTCCCAATGTCCGTCCACCGCGGACTCCGCCCCGTATGGAATCGAATAGTATTCGTCAAAGCCCCGGAAGTGGTCGATACGCACCACGTCATACAGCCGGAAGCAGTGTTCCAGCCGCCTGATCCACCACTGAAAGCCGGTGCTCTGATGGTACTCCCAGCGGTACAGCGGATTTCCCCATAGCTGCCCCGTGTCGGAGAAGCGGTCCGGCGGACAGCCGGCAACTGCAGTGGGCACATTGTCCTGGCCGAACTGAAACAGCTCCGGATGGCTCCAGGTGTCGGCGCTGTCCATCGCCACATAGATCGGGATATCCCCGATGATACGGACTCCCCTGCTGTTTGCGTACGCCTTTAACGCCTTCCACTGCTTATAAAATGTAAACTGCAGGTATTGCTGAAACTCGATGTCGAAGTACAGCTCCCTCCGGTAATAATCGAGCGCATTGCCCCAGCGCAGGCGGATATCCTCGGCCCATTCCGTAAAGGGTTTCCCGCCGAAGCGGTCCTTTACCGCCATAAAAAGCGCGTAATCGGAAAGCCACCAGTTGTTTTCCGAGAGGAACTGCTGGTATTCGGGATTCTCGCTGATCGCGCTGCGCTCGTAGGCCTTCCTCAAAAGCGGGTAACGGTTCTTATACAGCCGCTCGTAATCAATCTGCTCCGGGTCGGAGCCGAAATCCGCGCTCGCGCACTCCTTCTTCGTCAGAACGCCCTCCTTGATCAGCTCTTCCAGACTGATAAAATACGGATTGCCCGCAAACGTGGAAAAAGACTGATACGGGGAATCGCCGTATCCGGTCGGCCCCAGAGGCAGAATCTGCCAGTAGCGCTGACCGGCCCCGCTGAGCCAGTCCACAAAATCATACGCGCTTTCCGAAAAACAGCCGATGCCGTATCTCGACGGCAGACTGCTCACGGACAATAAAATACCCGCTGCTCGGTTCATCACTTTCACCTCATATGTTTTCTATAATCCTGCCATTCTATTTTACAGCGTTTAAAATATCACGTCAATGTGAAGTTTCCGTATCCCTATTCATAATTCGTTCACAATTCATTCAAAAACCTTTTACACATTGAACATGATTTCTTCACGATTACCCTCTATACTGTAACCATAAACAACAAGACGCAGGTTGTTTATGAAACGCTTATAGGATTTTTTTCATAATACTCGAGCTGATAGCTTCGGTTATCAGCTCTCCTCCCTTTTTTACCTCTTATATTACAGGAAAACGAGTATCCAGCCGGATACTCGTTTTTTATGCTTGTCCCTCTAGCGGATGCAGATATAGACCAGGTACGCCGCATACATACCAAGCATGGCGGCTCCCTCGAAGCGGCTGATGCGCTGCCTGCTGCGGCACAGAAACCAGGTGATCACGCTGAAAATGATGAGGCAAAGCGCGTCGATGACGGCAAAGCGGCTGACCGCGATCGGCTTTACCGCCGCCGAGACTGCCAGCACCATCAGGATGTTGAACATGTTAGAGCCGATCACATTTCCGAGGGCGAGTCCGTTCTCCCCCTTGCGCGACGCCACGACCGACGTCACGAGCTCAGGAAGGGATGTGCCGAGCGCCACTACCGTAAGCCCAACCAGAGTCTCGCTCAGTCCGAATGAAAGTGCGATCCTCCTCGCGCTGTCCACCACAAGGTCGCCGCCCCAGACGATCGCCGCCAGACCGCCGACGATATAGACCGCGCAGCGAAGCGGCGGGAGCGTCTTATACTCCTCGTCCTCCTCAGTGCGGTTTGCCATGGCGTCCCGCACGGTCTGCACCATAAATACCGCAAAAATGACAAGCAGGGTGATCGCCTCCGGTCTGCTCACAAACCGGTCATGCACGATCATCACAAAGAGCGCGGCGGCAGCGGCGATGGAGGCAAGGAAATCCCAACGCAGGCGGACAGCAAAGGGCGAGACCACGCCGCAGGCGCCAAGCACCACAAGCAGATTAAAAATATTGGAGCCGATCACATTCCCCACGGCGATTTCATTGTTTCCCGCAAGAGAAGCTGTCGTGCTGACCGCAAGCTCCGGGGCGCTCGTGCCGAACGCAACGATCGTCAGACCGATGATGATGCTCGGCACCCGAAGTGTTTTCGCGATGGAGGAGCTTGCCTCCACAAAGAGATCCGCTCCCTTGATCAGCAGGACAAAGCCCGCGATCAGAAGTAAATACATCATTATATTCATACGCTCATTCCTTTGAAACAAAGACCAGATAGAGTATAGGCTCTTTTCAGATTCTTGTCAAGGAGAAATCACTGCCGCCCGCCCCGGTCGCGGCCACAGCTTTCTCTTTTGTTCGGTCGTGTAAAACTTTTGCTCGCTATTATTCATGATATTTTCTCATTTTATTAGCATACTCTGTCAATCGCCTGATTCGGCTTAAATCCTGAATATTTCCAATAGGATATCTTTTTGCATAAATATCAATAATATCTTCCGCAAAAGAATCAAAGGCCATCGTAGCATATTCAATTGGAAAATTCTTTGAAATAATACCAGCTGCCTTTAACTGTTCACTATTTCTGTAAAGAACAGGTTGTTCTGGTCTAAAATCAACAATCAATAATGCACATCTTTCGTATTTGTAATTCTCCTCAAGCTTTTCTCGTTTGTTTATAGAATCAAAAAAAGTGATATATTTCTCTACATTAACGTGCTTATTTTTAAAAGCAATTTGATGTCTACTTGCCATTGCGTCATCATATTCATACACCGGAATCAGATATACTTCTCCTAATACCATATTTGGATAACGCATATGTAAATTAAGCGCTTCAGCAAAGGTTCTTTCAAATAGTGTATCAGCATTCTTTGCCAAACTACTCATCTGACTTCTAACATTAATTGCAAGAATACTAGTCGAATAATCAAATCCATATGGATCTGTTTCGTGCTGATAAGCCATTAATCCCCAATCAATTGGAGTTTCTTCAGTTAAAATCCCCTTTGGTGTAACACAAATATCCTGATCCTTTTGTTTCAAAAATCCAGCCAATTTTATTTCTGGCCTAGATTCCCCAAATGGTGGGAATATACACTCCTCTCTCAATCCATGTTCAATTAATTCTCTTTTAACAGCATCATGAATCAAATTGATTGGTGCCTGTGATCTTATACAGGCATTTTTCCCTTCTGCACCACCACTAAGGATAGCATCTTCAATCATTTTTTTGAATTCAGCAAGTTTTTTATCAATATAAGACATCCCTTC
>SFNH01000254.1 GCA_004554205.1 Clostridium sp. | reverse complement strand
GCAAGCTGACGGAGCATCTGGCAGAGATCGAGCAGACCGCGCGGAAGATGGTGGAGCAGACCGTAGCGCAGATGGCGAAAGCCGAGGGCGTGACGGAGGAGCTGAAAGCGACCGATCCCCTGCGCTGGACGGGCCTGATAAACAATCTCCGGCACAGCGCGGAGGAACTGGTGCTCAGCGACCTGATCTACGCCTGACAACCGAAGAACCCACAGAGGCAGGAAGTGATGAGCTTCCTGCCTTTGTCGATCACAGCGGGGATTATGTGCTGCTGGATCGTCTGCGCGCCGACTGCGACTACTTCCTCGGCGCTGGTGGCCGGAGTGAAAAGCATTTGTGGGCAGGCAATGTCCACGCGCAGATCAGGAAAATGCGAGAGCTGTATGACGCGCTCCCGGAAAAACCGGAATGGCTGACCGCAGATGCCATTGACCACTATGCCGCGCAGATGGCCGCACCCTATCAGGTCGCTGCCTATCACCATTTTGAAAACGGCTTTGACGATAAGCTGGATTATCAGACACTGGAGGAAGCGGAGGCCGCGGCGCAGGGCTATGTTGCGCCAGTGCCTCCGCGTCTACGGTGATTATCCGGACGAAAAGGCGCAGGAACAGGCAGCAGCCTTTGCGTTGGAGTATGACGCCGCGCAGCAGAATACCGCAGAGCTGCCAGCCTTTCTGGATATGCACCTCATTGAAGCGAATCTGCTGGACGACGGCGGTCGCAAGCACAAGCGGCAGGAAATCTTTGAATACTTTCAGGCGCACAAGGGCCTTACGGAACGCACGGAGTAAAAACAGCTACAACGATATATGGGTGGAAGTCCTGACCGACGGTGTTCGGACAGGCTACCATGCCGAGAAAGACGGACTTTTGATGTGGGAGGGCAGTTACCTCTCTCGCACTTCGGAGTCTGTTTTTTCATGGTCGGTCATCACCGAAATGACCGAGGGCCTGATCGAGCGCGGCGAATACAAGATCAAGCTGGGTCTGCAAAATGCCCCCATTGTCGCAGAGCAGCTTGCCCTATTCGACATGGGCGGCGACGCCCCGGTGTACGAGGCCCCGGCAGACACAGCCACCGGCATTCTGGCCCCGGCCCGCACGGTGCCGCAGGAGGTCATTGATCTGGCCCTCTGCACAGGCGGAAACGAACCCAACAGTGCGGAGCGCATCGCCGTATTTTATATGTGGGAGCGGCCAGAGCAGGAAAATGAAGAGTTTCTGCGCCGGGAGTTCGGCAGAGAGAACGGGCGCGGCATTGAATACGAAGGCCGCAAATATGCCGTGTGGTTTCTGGAGGACGGCATCCACCTCGCCCAAGGGGACAGCGTCCGCACCGGGTACAGCAAGACCGTGGTCACATGGGAGCAGGCATCGGCACGGATTCTGGAGCTGCTGGAGGCGGGGACTTATCTCTCCGCGTCCGAGCTGGCGCAGGCCCCGGACAAGGTACTGCATGAAGCAATGGACGCCATGTTAATGACGGCCCGTGACCTAAACGAAGAAGGCCGGGGGCAGGGCCTATTCCCGCAGACTTTGGCGATCCACGACCAGCACAAGGGCTACCCGGAGCTGGACGAGGATATGGTGGCGTTCGCAAAGACAGAGGGTGGATTGCAAACTCTGGCACAGGAATATCATGCTTTCCTTGACGCTTATGCCCAAGGTAACGACATTATGCATTGGAGATTATCCGCTTACAACACCCACCGGATCGGCGTTGTGCTGGATGGCCTCTCCTACCCGGAACGCAGTTTCACCGCCCAACCGAGCTTCCTGCGGCAGTGCAAAATGTTCATCACACAGGATGAAATCGACCAGTTCTTCCTAAGAGACAGTGTTGATAGACGACTGGCGGTGTACTCCCATTTCTGCTATCCTCACACGCCGGAGGAACGCCAGAAATTCATTAAGAGCCAGTTTGGTGAGTACAGCGGTGGCGGATGTGCGGGTTACAATCACAGCAAGACCCATAAGGGATTGGAATATGTGCGAGACTACGGATTCAAAAAATATGATACCGTCCATCTGACCATCCCCAATGTGGTCAAGGAATATCAAAAACTCATTACGCAGAAACGCTTCCCCGGCGAGGACGCTATCGCCAAAATCCCGGAATATGAGCGTGGGCAGTTGGCTCGAATCGTCTACAACGGTTTTTACAATGCGCCGGACGATGTTCCGCGTCCCTATCCCAAGGGTGCGGATTATTACGATGCGCTTCCCATGATCGAGGAGCAGCTGCAAGATAAGGGCAAGACTGCGGAAATA
>SFNH01000005.1 GCA_004554205.1 Clostridium sp. | reverse complement strand
TATTTTCCAATTTTCGACTAAACTAAGACCAGAGTTAAAGCTAAAGGAGGGTTGTTATGACTATATGTGAAGCTACTAGTTTTCGGATTGCGGAACTGTGTAGAGAGAAAAATTTAAGTGGTTACTCTGTCACCTATAAGGCAGGAATGCCGGCATCGACCTACAAGAGCATTGTGAGTGGCAAAAGCAGAAATCCAGGTATCGTCAACATAAATAAGATAGCAGATGCTCTTGGAGTGACAATCCGGGAGTTTTACGACTCGGAGATTTTTGATAAATTAGAGCCGGATGAATAAAGAGTATACCGCTTACATAAATGGGGAGGCTGTCGCAGGGTAGTCCTGCGTCTGCCCCCTCATTTATTTCTAACAGTTCAGTCATGCAGCGTTTCCCACAGACTTTACGCCGCAGGCGAACTTTAAATGGGCTGGATTCCGTAGTGTTACATCCGGCGACCGAACACAAGAAAATATTGTGGCCGCGACCGAACTGTTTTTATTTCTTTTCCAAATCGGGGAAAATAATATTGACAAATAATTAACGATTGAAGTATAATTCAATTACAGAGATTGTTAAAAAAATATCGAACAACAGGTTTCACAATGCAACTCGCAACAAGTATAATTTGGAGGGAAGAAAACGATGGCAAAGAATGAGAAAACAGTGGTTCCTGAGATCATTGACAGCGTGGAGGCGCTGGAGGCGAAGATGTCCGCGATGCGCGAGGCGCAGAGGGTGTTTGCGACCTATACGCAGGAGCAGGTGGACAGGATTTTCCACGCCGCGGCGATCGCCGCAAACAAGATGAGGATTCCGCTTGCGAAGATGGCAGTCGAGGAGACCGGAATGGGCGTGGTTGAGGACAAGGTGATCAAGAACAACTACGCGGCAGAGCACATACATAATGCCTACAAGGACACCAAAACCTGCGGCGTCATTGAGGAGGACAAGGCGTTCGGGATTAAAAGAATTGCGGAGCCGATCGGTCTCGTAGCGGCGGTCATCCCGACGACGAACCCGACCTCCACCGCGATTTTTAAGACCCTGATCTGTTTGAAGACGAGAAACGCCATCATCATTTCCCCGCATCCGCGCGCAAAGAACTGCACCATTGAGGCGGCAAAAGTTGTACTTGAGGCAGCGGTTCAGGCGGGCGCGCCGGAGGGCATCATCGGCTGGATCGACGTGCCGTCCCTGGAGCTGACGAACACGGTTATGAAGGATGCGGACATCATTCTGGCAACCGGCGGCCCGGGCATGGTAAAGGCGGCGTATTCCTCCGGCAAGCCGGCGCTGGGCGTAGGCGCGGGCAACACTCCGGTCATCATCGACGATACGGCGGACATCAAAATGGCGGTAAGTTCCATCATCCACTCAAAGACCTTTGACAACGGCATGATCTGTGCCTCCGAGCAGTCCGTGACAGTGCTCGCCCCGATTTATGAGGAGGTAAAGAAGGAGTTTGCGTACCGCGGCTGCTACTTCTTAAAGAAGGATGAATTAGATAAGGTAAGAAAGACCATCATCATCAACGGCGCGTTGAACGCAAAGATCGTCGGACAGACGGCGCACACCATCGCAAAGCTGGCAGGAGTGGAAGTCCCGGAGAATACGAAAATCCTGATCGGCGAGGTTGAGTCCGTGGACATCAGCGAGGAGTTCGCGCATGAGAAGCTCTCCCCGGTTCTTGCAATGTATAAGGCAAAGGACTTTGACGAAGCGATCGCGAAGGCGGAGCGCCTCGTCGCGGACGGCGGTTACGGACACACCGCTTCCCTGTATGTGAATGTGAACGAGCAGGAGAAGATCGCAAAGCACGCGGCGGCGATGAAAACCTGCCGGATCCTGATCAATACCCCGTCCTCCCACGGCGGCATCGGCGACTTATATAACTTCAAGCTGGCTCCGTCCCTGACGCTGGGCTGCGGTTCCTGGGGCGGCAACTCCGTATCCGAGAACGTAGGCGTGAAGCATTTGCTGAATATCAAGACCGTTGCAGAGAGGAGAGAGAACATGCTGTGGTTCCGCGCACCTGAGAAGGTATACTTTAAGAAGGGCTGTATGCCGGTCGCCTTAAGCGAGTTAAAGGATGTACTCGGCAAAAAGAGGGCGTTTATTGTGACGGATTCCTTCCTTTATATGAACGGCTACACAAAACCAATCACCGACAAGCTCGATGAGATGGGCATTGTATACCAGTGCTTTTCCAATGTTCAGCCCGATCCGACCCTGGCAAACGCCATCGAGGGCGCGAAGGCCATGACGGCGTTTCAGCCGGATGTGATCATCGCGCTGGGCGGCGGCTCCGCGATGGACGCAGGCAAGATCATGTGGGTAATGTACGAGCACCCCGAGGTTGATTTCCAGGATATGGCGATGCGCTTTATTGACATCAGGAAGCGCGTATATACCTTCCCGAAGATGGGCGAGAAGGCATACTTCGTCGCGATCCCGACCTCCTCCGGCACCGGCTCCGAGGTGACTCCGTTTGCGGTTATCACCGACCAGGAGACCGGCGTGAAATATCCGCTGGCGGACTATCAGCTCCTCCCGAATATGGCGATCGTTGACACCGACAACATGATGAGCCAGCCGAAGGGCTTAACGAGCGCTTCCGGCGTGGACGTGCTGACCCACGCGCTCGAGGCTTACGCTTCCGTGATGGCGACCGACTACACCGACGGTCTTGCGCTCAAGGCGATGAAGAACGTATTTGAGTATCTGCCGATCTGTTATAACGACGGGAGCAATGTGGAGGCGCGTCAGAAGATGGCGGACGCGTCATGCCTGGCAGGCATGGCGTTCGCAAACGCGTTCCTCGGCGTCTGTCACTCGATGGCGCACAAGCTGGGCGCGTTCCATCACCTGCCGCACGGCATCGCGAACGCGCTGCTGATCTCTCTGGTTGTGGAGTATAACTCCGCGGAGTGCCCGACAAAGATGGGAACCTTCTCACAGTACCAGTACCCGCACACCAGGGCGAGATACGCGGAGTGCGCGCGCTTTGTGGGAATCCAGGCGAAGAATGACGAGGAGGCCGTGAAGAAGCTCATCGAGAAGATTGAGGAGCTGAAGGCGGCGGTAGGCGTGAAGAAGACCATCGCAGAGTATGGCGTAGATGAAAAATATTTCCTGGATACGCTCGACGAGATGGTCGAACAGGCGTTCGACGACCAGTGCACCGGCGCGAACCCGAGATATCCGCTTATGAGTGAGATCAAGGAGATGTACTTAAAGGCTTACTACGGCTAAATGATAAGCAATATGAAAAAGGGGCGGATGTGGATATACATTCGCTTCTTTTTATACGAATCCGGATGCAGAAAAGAGAAACTTATGTTAAAATATAGACAAAAGAAGGGGGGGATATCATGGAAAGAGTTACGAATGACCTACAGGAGCGCCTGTTTGCGCTCAGGGACTTAAAGTACCGGGACTTCCAGATCAGGCTGATGCCGACAGTCGCGCCGGAAACGGTGATCGGCGTGCGGACGCCGGAGCTTCGGAGGCTGGCGAAGGAATTTGGGAAGACGCCGGAGGCGGGAGCATTTCTTAGGGCGCTCCCCCATAAATACTATGAGGAGAATAATATTCACGGCGAGTTGATTTCTTCTATGAAGGATTATGAAATGTGCGTCAGCGCGCTGGATGAATTTCTCCCCTATGTGGACAACTGGGCGACCTGCGATCTGATAACGCCGAGGGTGTTTAAGAAGCATTTGCTTGAGCTGCGCGAAAAGATTAAGGAGTGGATCGGCGCCAAAGATACATATACGATCCGGTTCGGCATTGAAATGCTGATGAATTTTTATCTCGATGAGGCATTCTTGCCGGAATACCTTGATTGGGTGGCGGATGTCCGGTCGGAGGAGTATTATGTAAACATGATGATCGCGTGGTATTTCGCGACCGCGCTTGCGAAGCAGTATGAGGCGGCGCTGCCGATTCTTGAGGAGCAGAGGCTTGAGGTGTGGACGCACAACAAGACGATCCAGAAAGCGGTGGAGAGCTACCGGATCACGGAGGAGCAGAAAAATCACCTGAAAGGAATGAGACGATGATAAGGAGAGCGGAGCACAGGGATATCGGGAAGATCACACCGCTTTTTGCGGGCTGGCAGGAGTCCTGTATCTGGTCTTGTCTGCAGGAGGTTATGGGGGAGCTTTATATCCGGAACGGCAAGGAGCCTGAGTCGGTGATGGCGATCCTGGGCGATTTCTCATTTTTCGCCGGGGAGCCGGATGAGGAGCTGCTCTGCTTTAAGCCGGAAGCCTACAGGGACGATTTTATCATCATGGTGCCGCAGAACGCTTCCTGGGCGGAGCGGATAGAACGCTGCTACACAGACCGCGCAAAGAAGGTCACGCGCTACGCCATCAAAAAGGAGCCGGGGATTTTCAATCGGGAACATTTAGAGAGTATTGTGAGGTCGCTGCCGCCCGAGTACACGTTAAAGAGGATTGATAAGGAGATTTACGAATGGTGCAGGACAGAATCATGGTGCCGCGACTGGTGCGGAAATTACAAGAGCTATGAGATGTATGAAAAGCTCGGGATGGGCGTGGTCTGCTTAAAGGACGGCGCCGTCGTGGCGGGCGCCGCCTCCTACTCTACATACCGGGACGGAATCGAGATCGAGATCGACACAAAGGAGGAATTCCGCAGAAGGGGGCTTGCCTCCGCCTGCGGCGCGCGGCTGATCCTGGACTGCATGGAGCGGGGGCTTTACCCGAGCTGGGACGCGCAGAACAAGTGGTCTGTGGCATTGGCGGAAAAGCTGGGTTATCACTATGAGCGCGACTACACTGCATATGAAATCCGGGGGTATTAAGCGAAAGAATCCAACAAAACTTGACAAAGTTTGTGCAATATGCACAAATTAACTAAAAAAATTTGAGATATAATACGGGTGGCAAAATTTTTTTTGGGTGCTATAATGAATCTAACTTATTTGTATTTGGTGCGCAAGGGTATGCTTTAGATAAAAGAGATAGGAGGGATATAGAATGAAAGTAGTAGGTCAGGGAAAGACGCGGGTGGATGCTCTCGGCAAGGTGACCGGGGAAGCCAGGTACAGTGCTGATCTGGAGCCGAAGGATATCCTTCACGGGAAGGTGGTGCACTCCACGATCGCAAACGGTCTGGTAAAGAGCTTTGACCTTGAGGAAGCCTTAAAGGTTCCGGGAGTGGTAAAGATCCTTACCTGTTTTGACGTGCCGGACTGCCAGTTCCCGACGGCGGGACATCCGTGGAGCGTGGAGCTCAAGCATCAGGACATCTGCGACCGCAGGGTTCTCAACCAGCGCGTCAGACTGTACGGGGATGACATCGCGGCGGTGATCGCGGAGACAGAGGTTGCCGCGGCGCAGGCGGCAAGACTCGTTAAGGTCGAGTATGAGGAGTATGAGCCGATCGTGACGGTCGAGGCGGCCATGAAGGAGGGCGCGACGCCGCTTCACCCGGATATCCGCAAGGACAATGTGATCGTGCACTCCCATATGACGATGGGAGGCGGGGACTTTACCTTTGAGCAGGGGCTTAAAGAGGCGAAGGAAAAATACGGCGAAGAGAATATCATGGTATTTGAGGAAAACTACTATACGCCGCGGATTTCGCACTGTCATATCGAGCTTCCGGTATCCTGGGCATATGTGGATACAAACGGCAAGGTGACGATTACCTCCTCGACTCAGATTCCGCATATCGCAAGACGTGTTACGGCACAGGCGTTAGGCATTGACATCGGAAAGGTACGGATCATAAAGCCCTACATCGGCGGCGGCTTCGGAAACAAGCAGGACGTGCTCTACGAGCCATTAAACGCGTTTATGACTATGGCGGTGGGCGGCCGTCCCGTCCGTCTTGAGATCAGCCGCGAGGAGACGATCTACGGAACGAGGACACGCCACGCGATCGAGGGCAGGACGAAGGGGATTATGACGAAGGACGGGCGTGTGCTCGCAAGGAAGCTCGAGGCGTTTGCGAACAACGGAGCCTATGCTTCCCACGGCCACGCGATCTGCGCAAACTGCGGCAATGTGTATAAGGGGCTGTATGAGGATGAGCTCGGCACCGAGGTGGACTGCTACACGGTCTACACCTCCTCGCCGACGGCAGGCGCGATGAGAGCGTATGGGATCCCGCAATCCGTGTGGATCGCGGAGTGCCAGGCAGACGATATGGCGACGGCGATCGGTATGGATCCGCTTGAGTTCCGCCTGAAAAACGGCGTGAAGGACGGATATGTCGATCCGGGAAATGGGATTCGCTTCTACACCTACGGGCTTGAGGAATGTATCAGGCGCGGCAGAGAGTACATCAAGTGGGACGAGAAGAGAAAGGCTTACGCAAATCAGACCGGTCCTATCAGACGCGGCGTTGGTATGGCGATGTTCATCTATAAGAGCGGAGTTTACCCGATCTCCCTCGAGACGTCTTCCGTGCGCATGGTGTTAAACCAGGACGGCTCCATTCAGCTCTGTATGGGGGCGACTGAGATCGGTCAGGGCGCGGACACCGTATTTTCGCAGATGGCGGCGGAATCCACAGGAATCTCTTATGACAGGGTTTATGCGGTTTCCACCCAGGATACGGACACCACGCCGTTTGACACAGGCGCCTACGCATCGAGACAGACCTATGTGTCCGGCATGGCATGTAAGGCGTGCGGCGAGGAGCTGCGCCATAAGATTCTGGATTATGCCGCATACATATTAAACCATGATGTGACGGATATCTCAAAGACGGTTTACGCGGATGTGGTGAAGGATGCTGCGGCTCGCATGCGCGAGGCGCTTGGACTCCATGACGATGACGAGATCACGGAGGATATGCTTGATATCGTTGACAGTCAGATCGTAGTGCACGGCGGCGCCCCGGCGTTGTTTGACGTGGCGGTTGTCGCTGAGGTGGCGTTCTACTCGCTCGACCGCTCTGTCCACATCACCGCCGAGGTGACGAACCAGTGCAGGAGCAATACCTTCGCATCCGGGTGCTGCTTTGTGGATATCGAGGTCGATATGCCGCTCGGACTGGTGACGGTGAAGGATGTTATCAATGTGCATGACTCCGGCGTGCTGATCAATCCCGAGACTGCAAAGGGGCAGGTACACGGCGGCATGAGCATGAGCCTCGGCTTCGGGCTTTCCGAGGAGATGCTGGTGGACGAGAAGACCGGCAGAGTGCTCAATGACAATCTGCTGGACTACAAGATCCCGACCGCGATGGATGTGCCGGATCTGAAAACGGAATTCGTGATCTTAAACGACCCGACAGGCCCTTACGGGAATAAGGCGCTGGGCGAGCCGCCGGCGATCCCGGTCGCTCCGGCTATCCGCAACGCAATCCTCCACGCGACGGGCGTACATATGAATACCGCTCCGATGACGGCGCAGCGGCTGATTGAGAAGTTTAAAGAACAGGGCTTGATCTAACGATAAGGAGAGAGATTATGTTTGATATTCAGTCATTTAACGAGGCAAAGAATGTAAAAGACGCCATCAACGCGCTCGTCAGCGACCCCAACGCGGAGATCATCAGCGGCGGAACCGATGTGCTGATCCGTGTGCGCGAGGGGAAGGACGCCGGGAGATCCCTGGTATCCATTCACAATATCGAAGAGCTGAAGGGCGTCCGGCTTTTGGAGAACGGTGATATCCGGATCGGTGCGGGAACGTCGTTTACCCATATCACCAATGATCCGCTGATTCAGAAGTACATACCGATGCTGGGCGAAGCCGTGGATACGGTCGGCGGGCCGCAGATCCGGAACATGGGCACGATCGGCGGGAATATCTGCAACGGCGCGACCTCCGCGGATTCCGCCTCAACGATGTGGACGCTTGAGGCCGATATCGTTTTGGAGGGGCCGGATGGTGAGCGCACGGTGCCGATCGACGAATTCTACACGGGGCCGGGCCGGACGGTGCGCGAGCGGACGGAGGTGTGCAAGTACTTCCTTATCCATAAGGACGCATACGAGGGATGGCATGGCCAGTATATCAAATACGGAAAGCGCAAAGCCATGGAGATCGCGACCTTAGGCTGCGCGGTGAGAGTGAAGCTTTCCGAGGACAGGAAACGGATTGAGGACGTCCGCTTAGGCTATGGCGTTGCTGGACCGACGCCCCTGCGCTGCAGAAAGGCGGAGGAGGGCCTTAAGGGCAGCGCGGTAAATGACAGTGCGGCTGCCGCGCAGTTTGCGAAGACGGCGCTGACAGAGGTAAATCCGCGCAGCTCCTGGAGGGCTTCCAAGGAGTTCAGACTTCAACTGATCGAGGAGCTCGCAAAGAGAGGACTTGCGGCGGCAGTAAAGCGGGCAGGAGGTGAGATAGATGCTTAAGATCATACACATGACAGTGAATGGAAAAGAGCAGGAATTAGCAGTGGATGAGAGAGAATCTCTTTTAGATACGCTTCGGATCCGACTGGGACTGACTTCGGTAAAGAAAGGATGTGAGGTAGGAGAGTGCGGCGCATGCACGGTCCTGGTGAATGGGGAAGCGGTTGACAGCTGTATCTATCTGGCGATGTGGGCAGACGGAAAGAGCGTGATGACGGTGGAAGGGCTCAAAGGGCCGAACGGGGAGCTGTCCCCGATTCAGAGGGCCTTTATCGAGGAGGCTGCCGTCCAGTGCGGATTCTGCACGCCGGGGCTCATTATGAGCGCGGTTGAGATCGTCGGAACGGGAAAGAAGTACAACCGCGAGGAGCTTCGGAAGCTGATTTCCGGTCATCTGTGCCGCTGCACCGGCTATGAGAAGATCCTGGATGCGATGGAGCGTATCGTAGAAGAAGTTTACCATATCAGCCACAAGGATGAGTAATGAAAAAAGCAAAAGAAAGTTGAAAAAGGGGGTTTTTTGAGATGGATGGAAAAAATTGCAGCATTGACAACATTTACAGGCTGGACGGCCGGGTGCCGTTAGCCAAGGCGATTCCATTCGGTCTGCAGCACATTTTAGCAATGTTTGTGTCGAACCTGGCGCCGATCACCATAATTGCGGGGGCGGCACAGCCCGCGCTGGATCAGGCGCAGGTCGCTATCCTGCTTCAGAACGCAATGTTTGTGGCAGGTATCGCGACGATGATTCAGTTGTACTCAATCTGGAAGATCGGTTCCAGACTTCCGATCGTAATGGGCGTCAGCTTCACATTCGTGGCTGTGCTCAGCGCCATTGCCGGCACCTACGGCTATGAGTATGTGATCGGCGCCGTACTCATCGGCGGTATCTTCGAGGGTACGATGGGTCTTCTGTCAAAGTACTGGAGAAAGATCATTACCCCGGTTGTGGCGGCGTCCGTTGTGACGGCGATCGGTCTTTCCCTGTTTACCGTGGGCGCGAGAAGCTTTGGCGGCGGTTACGCGGATGATTTCGGTTCCGCCCAGAACCTGCTGCTCGGCTTCATTACACTGATGGTATGCCTGCTGTGGAATATCTTTGCAAAGGGCTATTTAAAGCAGCTTTCCGTGCTGGTTGGCATGATCGTCGGCTATATCATCGCAATCTTTATGGGTAAGGTGGACTTAAGCGTCCTGATGTCGGGCGGTATTATCTCCTTCCCGCATTTCCTTCCCTTTATGCCGAAGTTCCACCTCGGCGCGATCATTTCCGCATGCATCATTTTCCTGGTGTCCGCAGCGGAGACGATCGGAGATACCTCCGCTATGGTTTCGGGCGGACTTGACCGCGAGATCACGGGCGAGGAGATTCAGGGCTCTCTTGCCTGCGATGGTTACGCTTCCTCAATCTCCGGACTGTTCGGCTGCCCGCCGGTAACCTCGTTCTCCCAGAACGTAGGCCTTATCGCAATGACGAAGGTTGTAAACCGCTTCACGATCATGACGGGCGCTGCGGCGATGATCCTTGCGGGACTTCTTCCGCCGGTCGGAAACTTCTTCGCTTCCCTGCCTCAGGCAGTTTTAGGCGGATGCACGATCATGATGTTTGGTTCCATCATGGCATCAGGCGTTCAGATGATTTCCAAGTGCGGATTTTCGCAGAAAAACATCACGATCGTTTCCCTTTCCCTGGCGATTGGCGTTGGCTTTACGGCGGCTTCTGAGAGCGGAATCTGGGGCATTTTCCCGGCGACCATTCAGACCGTGTTCGGCGGAAACGTAGTGGCAGTGGTATTTGTTGTCGCGATTCTCCTCAGCCTGCTGCTCCCGGAGGATATGGGCATTAAGATTCCCACGAACGACGAGAAATAAAAAGGTGAGATAAGAAAAAAAGAGTTCCGCTTTTGGGAACTCTTTTTTCTTTCTTATTTTTACTCCAGTACGGCTAACTCATAATCCCACAGAATGTTCGTCACGCCGTCCATCGCGAGCTCCCGCGGGTCGAGCGGCAGGAGGCCGTCGCGCACCTTCCCGTAAGATACCGGCATATACTGGTGGAGCATATTCATCGGAATCGGATATTCCCTGAGGTTTTCAAACAGGCGGTTCATGGCATCCACCACCTCCGGCTGGCCGATGTAGTAGCGGCAGCGGTCGGAGAAGCTGTACTTCCTTGCCAGGGCGAGCTGCTTCTCGTCGCCGTGGTAGTGCTTCTTCCAGTTGCCCGGATTCTCGAGCATCACCTTATCCAGCGTCTCGATGAAGTGCGCCTGCTCTTCTTCCGGCACGAGCTCCTTCTCCATAAAGCTTAAGGCGAACAGCGCCTCGCGCAGCCCGTATGTCAGCGCCGGGCCGACCTTTAAGATGGCGATGCCGTCCTGAACCATATCGTCTAAGCAAAGCGGGCTCTGATAGTCGGTGGAGTGTCCCTCGAAGCAGATTTCCGGGAATTCCTTTAATGCCTCGCAGAGCTCCGCGGCAGCGTCGTGGTCATATAAGAATACCTGATCGTCGCCGAACTCCACGCCCGGCTGAACAACAACGGCAACCACGTCCTTCATGCCGTCCTCAATGCCCTCTTCCTTCCACACGCGGCGGTAGGTCGCAACCGTGTCGCGGAACGCGTCGGGGCTGGTCACGGCGAGCGAGTCCTCCGCCTCCTGCGCGCCGCCGGGAATCGGAACCTCGCTTCCGATCACGAATACCGGGCGGAGCGCCTCCGGCTTTTCAGCTTTTAATTCCTCATAGCCCTTCATGGCCGCTTTGTAGAGAAACGCGCCTCTGCGGGCGATCACCTCCGTCGATAACAGACCTTCCGGATCGTCCGCAACCTTCATGCTGGTGTCGAGATGTATCTTGGTGAATCCCGCGCGGGCATACTGGTAAACCAGCTCCCTGGAATTCTCCATCGCCTCTTTTTCCGGCAGGTTCTGCCAGGTCAGCGGCCCTAAATGGTCGCCTCCGAGGATGATCTGATGCTCCGGCACGTCGATGCGCTCCGCCATCTCAAGCACCATCTGGTAAAAGTCCTTCGGAACCATGCCGGTGTAGCCGCCGAACTGGTTTACCTGGTTGGCGGTCGCCTCGATGAGCACCGGGGTATCCAGGAGCCTTGCGCGGCGCAGGGCGGTCTCAAGAACCAGCTCGTTCGCGCTGCAATAGGACGGGATACCGCACTTTACGCCCTTGCGGCGCCTGTCCATCATTTTCTGAATCGGGTGTTTCATAGCTCCCTCTCCTTTTTTTGTTTTATATGTTATATAACAATTATAATAACTATAACTGCTCCGCACCTTTACAGAAGGTCTGATGAACCGTGTAATCCGGCTCAAGCACGACGAGGTCCGCATCGCAGCCAGTGCGGATCTGACCTTTGCGGTTCTCGATGCCAAGACATCTTGCGGGGTTGATGGTGCAGGCGTTCAGCGCGTAGTTAAACGGAACCATCGCCTCCTCGACCAGAATCCGAAGTCCCTCGTTCAGCCGTAAGGTGGAGCCCGCGAGACCGCCGGTGGAGGTTAGGTGCGCGCTGCCGTCCGGATAAATCTCAATCTCATTGCCGCCGAAAATATATTTTGTGCCCGCCGGCGAGCCCTTCGCCATCAGCGCGTCGGAGACCATGATGGAGTAGTCCGGGCCCTTTGACATGAAGTAATTGTTTAACGCCGCCGTGGTGGAATGGTTGCCGTCGCAGATGATCTCGCCGTACATGGTGCGGAAGCGGTAGGCGGCCCCGACCAGCCCGTTCTCGCGGTGCTTGAACGGAGTCATTCCATTATAGACGTGGGTCATGGAGCTCGCGCCGTTCGCAAAGCCCATCAGCGCCTGTTCGTAGGTGGCCGCGGAATGCCCGATGCTGACGACAACGCCGTGCTCTGCGAGGTAGCGGGTCAGCGCAAAGTCCTCGTCGGTCTCGGTCGCCATCGTGATGTAGCGGATATTGCCCTTTGCGGCAGCCTGATAGCGCTCAAACTGCTCGATGGTCGGCTTCACGATGTACTGCTCCGGCTGTGCGCCCTTGTAGACCATATCGAGATACGGCCCCTCGAAATGGATTCCGAGGATCTCAGCGCCCTCATAGCCGTCCTCCATCACCTTCGCAACATTGGCGACGGCTGCCGTCAGAACTTCCTCGCTCTGTGTGATGGTGGTCGCGAGCAGCGCGGTCACGCCCTCGCCCACGATATTCTTCGTCCAGTTGCGCAGACCTTCTTCATTGGCGTCGTTGGTGTCAAAGCCGTAAGCGCCGTGGCAGTGGATGTCGATGAAGCCCGGCACGATGCGCTTATCGCCGAAATCCCTGTCCGCGGGTCTGCTTCCATATGGAAGAATACGGGTGATCTTCCCGTCCTCCACCTCGATGGCGGCGGCGGTAAACTGGTCTGCGATCCAGACCTTCCTGCTTTGGATCAGCATGGCAAATCCCCTCCTTCATACATTATAATTGCTGTCATTTATACTTTGTACTTGCTGATTATTATTATAAACACAGCCCGCAAAATTGAATTTGCATTTTTTAAGCCAATCATTATCTGTTTTAGTTGCCGTATTGTTTTTTGCGAACGCAATGGATTATAATATTGCTATAAAAAACACAGGGGGAAACAGGATGTCAATTTTTAATCTTTCCGAGCAGAAAATGCAGGAAACATCATCAACCTTTACCGTACATGAGATCTATCAGCAGCCGGCCACCTGGAAGAAGACCTGCGCGCAGCTTGCGGCGTGCAAGGACGAGCTTCAGGCATTTCTTGACCAGGCAGTGAAGGCAGACGACTTCGACATCGTTCTGACCGGCGCGGGGACAAGCGAGTTTGTAGGGAATTCGCTGTTCCAGGCATTGAACAAAAAGTACAATTACAAGGTAAAATCCTACGCGAGCACCGATCTCGTTCCGTCGCCGGAGGATTTCTTATCCCGCACGAAACCGACGATCCTGGTGAACTTCGGCCGTTCCGGGAATTCTCCGGAGTCGCTTGGCAATGTGGAGGCGGCAGAGGTGGTATGTGAGAATCTCTATCATCTGTTCGTGACCTGCAACCACGAGGGTACGCTGTCAAAGATGGCGAAGGACCGCAAAAACTGCTTTGCGCTGAATCTGACGCCGGAGACGCACGACCAGTCCTTTGCCATGACCTCCAGCTACTCCAATATGTACCTCGCCACTTATCTGGCGTTCAACCTGGACAGGCTTGAGGAGATCACAGCCGAGATTGACAGGATCTGTGAGGCGGGCAGGGTATTTCTTGACGAGACCTGGGGCGTTGCGCAGAAGATCGTGGACGAGTTCGACTTTAACCGCATCGTATATCTGGGCAACGTGGCGTTAAAGGGCGTCGCGCAGGAGTCCGCGCTCAAGATGCTCGAGTTGACGGCGGGCAAGGTCGCGACCATGTACGATTCGCCGCTCGGCTTCCGCCATGGCCCGAAATCCATCATTGACGACAGGACCCTGACTGTGGTATATGTGAGCGATGATCCGTACAAGCGCCGCTATGAGATGGATCTGATCAGGGAGATGAGCGGACAGAGGAAGAAAAACCGCATCGCGGCAGTCGTGAACACCCCGTGCGAGGGTCTCGGCGAGCTGGTCGACTATGTGGCTGAGATGAAGGTGGGCGCCCCGGAGGAGAATGTGATCCTGGGCCTTGACTACATTTTGTTCGCGCAGACGTTAGCGGTATTAAAATCCCTGTCTTTGGGCATCACCCCGGACAATCCCTGCCCGACCGGCGAGGTAAACCGCGTGGTGAAGGGCGTTATCTTATATCCGTACACAATGAAATAACAGGAGGAAAGACACATGGTAGGATTACTTGTTACCGGACACGGACATTTTGCCACAGGCATGGGCTCCGCGCTTCAGCTTATCGCCGGAACGGCAGAGAATCTCGCGTTTGTAGATTTTGAGGCGGATCATTCCACTCAGGTACTTGCGGACAACTTAAATAAGGCGCTCGATTCCTTAAAGGGTTGCGACGGCGTGCTGGTGATGTCCGACCTCGCGGGCGGCTCGCCGTTTAAGACGGCTGTGGAGTGCAAGTTTGCGAGACCCGACCAGAACATCGAGGTTGTCGCGGGCACGAACCTTTCTATGCTGGTGGAGGGATTCGTGATGATGGGCGCGCACACAAGCCCGCTCGAGCTGGCGGAGGCGCTGATCCCCGCCGGAAAAAACTATATTGTGCGGTTCGAGCTTGAGACGCACGAGGATAATGCGGAAGAGGATGGTATCTAAGAATGAGTGTGAACTGGGAAGTGATCCTCTGGACCTGCGTCACCATGGCTGTGATTTTCGGCATCATCGCCATGATTCTCGCGTTTATCTCCGCGAAGAATGTGCGCAAGCGCCGCAAGGAGCTGGGCGAGGTACATACCGAGCTGCGCATCGGAAGCCAGGTTGTGTTTGCCGGGGGAATCTACGGACGTGTGGTCGGGATTGAGGCGGACACGGTGAACATCGAGGTCGCCAAAGGCACGGTGATCAAGGTGTCCCGTTACGCGATCCAGTCCCTGATCTCGTAGAAAGACAGAAACCGCGGAAATCCGGAGCGTTCCGGTTTCCGCGGTAGTTTTATGCACGAAACAGCGTCTTGGAGTATTCGCTGGGCGCGATGCCATATCGCTGGGTAAATGCCCGGGAGAAGTAGTGGATGGAGTTAAAGCCCATCATCAGCGCGATCTCGCTGATGGTATACCGCCCTTCATAGATCATCTGGCGGCTCTTTTCCATCTTTAATTCATTGATATACTTCTTCGGCGACTGATCCATGTTTTCCTTAAAAAGAATCTGAAGCGAGGAGCGCGAAAGGGAGAACTTCCGACAGATCTCCGCGATCGTCATAGGCTTGCAGATATTCTCGTCAATGTAGGCGAGGATCTTCTCGAGAAAGGCGTCCTGGTAATGCTGCCTGACCTCGGTGACCGGGCGCTCCGCGCGAACCCCGATAAAATCCTTCTGAAGAAGCCGGATGATCGTCTCCTGCAAAAGGCAGAGCATCAGGCTGTTCATGTAGGGGAGCTCGGAGGTGCTCTCCATGATGAAGGTCTTGATCAGAGTGTGTATCTTCTTATCATAAGGAAAGACCTTGCCGAGCAGAGAGTCATACTGGCCGTTTTCCATGTCGAAGATGATGGTCACATAGGAGCAGAGCTTATCGCTCGCGATAGACTGGCTGTGGTACTGGCCCGGCCCGTAGATCATCATTTCCCGCTCCTTTAACTCGTAGGAGACGCCGTCCACCGTGGTGCTCATCGCGCCGAGATCCACATAGGTCAGCTCATAATAATCGTGAGACTCCCCGTCGAAACGGTAATCCTCATTGCGGATTGAATAGTAATATCCCAGGATCTCTTTTACCTGCACCCGCGGAAGGATCCGGTTGTACCGGTACGGCGGGTCTAAGGGCTCCACTGAGGAAGTGTAGCCCTCGCTCGTGATCAGCTTATAAGTGATCTCAGGGGTGATCGCGATCATGGAGAAATACATCTGCGGCTTGAGCTTTACCATGCGGTGCACAGCAAACAGCTCAAGGCTGTCTGAGTTCGGGGCATCGCCTACGAGGATTGCCGCCATGCCTGTCTCCATCTCCAAAAAGACGGTCTGGTCGAACCGGTACAGCTGCGCCACGGTATTTTCCGCGTGCACGCACCACTTGCGGCTGATCAGGCCCTCCTGGGGAAGGCTTAAGGGCTGCTTGTAAATGCTTCCGTATTTCTCAAATTGCGTGCTTGAAGTTTTCTGCTGCATCTTCATGCCTCCATTCGCAGATGATTATAACATTTAAAGAAAAATCTGTCCACGCCATATTAAAGTCGAATATGGGCGAAATGACGGAGCACACGGGCGGAGAGACCGGAAGATGTGGCGTAACGGTGAGAAAAGGCGGGATTTAAGTAAATTTTTTATGAAAATTATAAAAAAATAATAAAGAAAAGCCAAAATTGAAATGAATAAGTTTTTAGTTAAAAACTACAAAGACAAATTTGCACTTTTCGTTTTATAATAACAGCAGTTCCTAATTAGGATATAAGTGGAGCATCAAAATTTAAAGAGAGGAGAGAGAACAATGCCAAACATTGTATTAACGAGGATCGACAACCGCCTGGTCCATGGACAGGTTGCGACTCAGTGGTGCGGAAGCATTGGCGCCAACCTTATCCTGGTGGCAAATGACGAGGTCGCCGGCAATAAACTTCGTCAGGGGCTTATGGATATGGCTGCACCCAGCTATGCCGCGATGCGTTATTGGACGCTGGAGAAGACCATCTCCACGATCCATAAGGCGAGCGACAAGCAGTTGATCTTCATCGTCTGCGAGACTCCGCAGGATGTTCTGACACTTGTGGAGGGTGGTGTTCCGATCAAGAAGGTCAATATCGGAAATATGCACATGGCAGAGGGAAAGCGTCAGGTCGCAGGTTCTGTGGCCGTTGACGACGATGATGTGGCTGCCTTCAAAAAGCTGCGTGACCTCGGCGTGGAGCTGGAGATCAGAAGAGTTCCTACCGAAGGCGCGGAGAACATTGAAAAACTGTTCAAGTAATCGGGGCTGGCTGAAAGGGCGGAATTTGATTTTCTCTCCTTGATCTTCAGTAACACCCGGAAAAAACCTGGAAAGGAGATTTTACTCATGCAATTTAACGCAATTCAGATTTTACTGGTTGCAGTATGGGCATTCATCATTGCCATCGACCAGTTTGACTTCCTGGAATCTCTGTACCAGCCGATCGTGACCGGTGCCGTTATCGGCGCAATCTTAGGTGATTTACAGACCGGTCTTGTGGTTGGCGGTACATATCAGCTTATGACGATCGGCAACATGCCGGTTGGCGGCGCGCAGCCGCCGAACGCCGTAATCGGCGGTATCATGGCGACTGTATTTGCAATCTCTTCCGGTCTTGACACGACCGCGGCAGTCGGACTGGCTGTGCCGTTCGCTCTGATCGGACAGTACATGGTGACCCTGCTGTTCACGGTTATGTCCCCGGTTATGTCCGCGGCGGACAAGATGGCAGAGAAGGCTGACACCAAGGGCATCGTTCGCCTGAACTATCTGGCGATGGGCGCTCTGGGTCTGCTGTTTGCGATCGTATGTGTGGCAGGTCTGCTTGGCGGCACCGCAATGGGCAACACTCTGACTGCGATCTCCGAGAAATACGGCTGGATCATGACCGGTCTCGGCGCGGCAGGCGGTATGATGCGTTTCGTAGGTTTCGCGATTCTGCTTCGTATCATGCTTTCCAACGATCTGTGGGGGATTTACTTCGCAGGCTTTGCACTGGCAACCATCATCGGATACATTCCGGAGCTTAGCGGTTCCGCGCTGCTTCTGATCGCATTCGTTGGTATCGCTATTGCTCTGTATGATTTCCAGACACGTTGCGCGATGAAGGCAAACGCAGGAAATTCAGCAAACGGAGGTGACGAAGATGGCATCTAATGCAACACATTACAATAATCTGACACCGGCTCAGCCGCTTGACAAGAAGACATTAAACAAGATGGTATGGCGCTCCTTAAACCTGCAGGCATCTTTCAACTACGAGAGAATGCAGGCGGCGGGCTGGCTGTACTGTATCCTGCCGGGTCTTGAGAAGATCCACGGCGATAATGAGGAAGACTTAAAGCTCTCCATGGAGCACAACCTGGAGTTCTTCAATACCCACCCGTTCCTGGTAACGTTCGTTATGGGTATTGTATTATCCCTGGAGCAGCAGAAGGCTGATATCAACACCATCCGTGCCGTGCGCGTGGCTGCAATGGGCCCGTTAGGCGGTATCGGTGACGCGATCTTCTGGTTCACCCTGGTTCCGATCACGGCAGGCATTACGGCGAACATGGCGATCGGCGGTTCCATTATGGGCCCGATCCTGTTCCTGCTCATCTTTAACGTGGTTCAGTTCGGCGTTCGTTTCTGGCTTATGAACTGGTCGTACAAGCTGGGGTCCAGGGCGATCGAGCTTCTGACTGCCAACGCAAAAGAGTTTACCCGTGCGGCTTCCATGCTCGGCGTATTCATCGTTGGCGCGCTGACCTCCAACTACGGCGGCACCACGATCGCGCTTACGATCGCGAACGGCGAGAGCCCGATCGTTATCCAGAACATTCTGGACGGCGTTCTTCCGAAGCTGATCCCGCTCACCATCACCCTTGGTCTGTACTTCCTGATCAAGAAAAAAGGCTGGACGCCGGTTAAGTGCATCGGCCTTCTGCTGGTGGTAGGTCTGCTGGGCGCATTGGTAGGTATCTTCTAAGGGAGATTTATGAAAGCGGTAATATTTGATTTTAACGGTACATTATTTCTCGACACGCCGCTCCATCTGGAAGCGTGGGAGAAGATATACAGGAAATATCATCCGGGGGCCGATGAGGCCCCCGACCGCAATTCTTACGCTGGCGCATGCAATGACGAGATCATCCGCAGGATTGCTCCACAGCTAAATGAGGAGGAGCGGAGGGCGTGCTCTGTTTACAAGGAAAGCGTTTACAGGGAGCTTTGCAAGGAGCATCCCGAGAGAGTGCACCTGACAGAGGGAGCGGAGGAGGTCTTTGCGGCATTAAAGCGGCGGGGCGTCCCTTATGCCCTCGCGACGGCGTCGATTCTCGACAATGTGGAGTTTTACTTTGATACGTTTAAGCTGGATCGGTGGTTTGACCGGTCGCTCTGCGTTTATGACGACGGCTCATTTGCGGACAAGGGCGAGTTCCAGGCGGAGGCCGCAAGGCGGCTCGGCGTTCCGTTTTCGGAGTGCCTCATCGTCGAGGACAGCGTTTCCGCGATCGGGTGCGCAAGGAAAAGAGGCGCGGGCTTTATCGTCGGCATCGGCGAGACGGGGTCGGAGGAGGAGCTTTTGAAAGCGGGAGCGGACTGCCGGATCCATGACTTTACGGAATTTGATCTTGCGTGGCTTGAAAAATAAAGGCGCCGGGACGCGTCGGAAGAACAAACCCGAGAATAAACATAGCGGGTTTGTTCTATTTTTTTGTTCTGTTTTTGTCGAATTTTGTCGATAAGTTCTCCGGGAAATTTCGGGAAACCGGATTGACAGAAAATGTAAATTCATGTATGATGTAGTAACAATCAACACGTCGTTCCAGACGTGGTATTCTGATTAACGTGTGTCTGCGGGGCGCTCCTTCGGGAGAGGGTCCGGGGCATCAGCCGAATCGGCATTTTTTTCGTACTGGATATAAGCGCTTACAGAGACGAAAGGAAACCGAGTGTTTTGTATGACTGGGAGAAGGGAGTGATTTTTCGTTACGCAAAGTGTTGTATTATGCGTCTATCTGCTGGGAGCGGCATGGACCGATGCGAGATGGGGAAAGGTCTGTAATCTGTGGCTGGCTTTAGCGGCGCTCACGGGAATTCTCCTTCGCGGCGCGGCGTTTTTCCCGCCTGCGGCTGCGGCGTTTGCCGGAGGTTTTCTCCTGTTTTGCTTTCGAATGATGGGGGCGGGGGACGGAAAGCTGATGGCGGTAGTCGCGGGATTTCTCGGGTTTGACGAGGGGCTGCGCGCGATCGGGCTAGGGCTTTTGATCGCTTCGCTCTGGTCGGTTTGGAGACTGTGCGGGAGCAGGACTGCCGCGGAGAGATTTCAGTATCTGCGCGCTTACCTTGCGCGGGTATTTCTGGAGAGAAGGATTATTGCTTACGACAGCTTCACCGGCGCGGGCGGAGAGCATCGGATACCGCTCGCGGTGTGTATCGCGGCGGGCGTCTGCCTGTATCTGGCGGGAGGCTGGCTTAAGAGGAGAGGGGGTTTTTGATGAAACGAATCATGGCGGTCTATGATGTGGATCCGCTTTACGCCGAGCGGTTCGCGGAGTTTGCGAACAGGACGGGGAGCGCGCCGCTTAAGGCGGTTGCATTTACCAGTATCAAGCGGCTTCGGGAGTATGCCGGGCAGGAGGGGGTAGAGCTTCTTCTTGTGGGAGACGAGGTGACGGATGAGGAGCTTCGCGGCGTAAATGCCGGGCAGATCATCCGGCTCAGCGAGACCGGGGTGGTAAAGGATGAATCGCCGACGATCTACAAGTACCAGGCGTCGGACAGCGTGCTGAGGGAGGTGATGGCGTGCTATCAGACCGGGGCGGAGCCGGAGCTTTTGACGGCGGCAGGGCCAAGAAGCCGGATCATCGGTGTGTACTCGCCGATCGCGCGCTGCGGGAAAACTTCCTTTGCCTTCACGCTGGGTCAGGCGCTCGCGCGGGATGGAAAGGCGCTTCTTCTGAGTCTGGAGGAGTTTTCCGGGCTTGCCTGCCTTACAGGGACGGCGTATGAGGGGGGACTCTCAGATCTTTTGTACTATTACCGTCAGGGCGAGTACAGCAGATTAAGGCTGGCGAGCGTGGTGTATAACCGGGGCGGGCTTGATTATGTGCCGCCGGTGACCTATGCGGAGGATCTGGCGCTCTTTAAGGGAGCGGAGCTTTCGGGGCTTATTGAGAGGATTGCCGGGGAGGGGATTTACGATGAAATCGTGCTGGATCTCGGGCATTTTACGGGAGGCGTGGAGGAGGAGCTTAAAATCTGCGATGTCATCTATGTGCCGGTTAAGGAGGATGCTGTGTCAGCGGCTAAGCTTAAGGAGTGGCGGGAGTATCTGGAGAAATCCGGGCGGGACAGGCTGTGGGAGAAGGTTCGGATATTGAAGCTCCCGAGACCGAATGCGACGGCGGGGTGCGAGACTTACCTTGAGCAGCTTTTATGGGGCGAGATGGGAGACTTCGTGCGGGAGCTTATAGGCGGAGCGGGGAGAGGGGGAGTCTGATATGGAGCAGGTAAGGTGCGGCGAGGAACAGGCGAGGAAGCCGGAGCTTAAGGAGACGACAGAACGGCTCAAGGAGCAGATTCGCGAGGAACTGCAGGGGTTTGGGCAGGTCGGGGACGAGGAGCTTTTCGCGTGCATTGACCGGGCGATCGCCGGGGAGGCGGAGCGGCGGTATATTCCCCTAAAGCGCAGGCTGGAGCTGAAAAACAGGCTTTACGACAGCTTCCGCCGTCTGGATATCTTGCAGGAGCTGGTGGATGACCCGACGGTGACGGAGATTATGGTGAATGGCGCCGACCGGATCTTTGTGGAGCGCCGTGGGCGTATATGCCGTTGGGAGCAGAGGTTTGACGGTACGGAGCAGCTTGAGGACATGATCCAGCAGATCGTCAGTCGTATCAACCGGGCGGTCAATGTGAGCCACCCGATCGCGGATGCCAGGCTGGAGGACGGCTCGCGCGTCCATGTGGTGCTGCCGCCGGTGGCGCTTGACGGGCCGGTGGTGACGATACGGAAATTCCCGGAGCCGATCACGGCGGAGAAGCTGATCGAGCTCGGCTCGCTAAACGAGGAGGCAGCGGAGCTTCTAAAACGCCTGGTGAGGGCGGGCTACAACCTGTTTATCAGCGGCGGAACCGGCTCGGGCAAGACGACATTCTTAAACGCGATGTCCGGCTTTATCCCCGAGACGGAGCGCGTCATCACCATCGAGGACTCGGCGGAGCTTCAGATCCGGCATGTGCCGAATCTGGTGCGCCTCGAGACGCGCAATGCCAATGGGGAGGGGGAGGGCGCGATCGAGATCAGCGATCTGATCCGGGCGTCTTTACGGATGCGCCCGGACAGGATCATCGTAGGGGAGGTGCGCGGAAAGGAGTGCCTGGATATGCTGCAGGCGTTAAACACAGGTCATTCCGGCAGCCTTTCCACCGGGCACGGCAACAGCCCGCGCGATATGCTGACGCGGCTTGAGACGATGACGCTCATGGCGGCGGATATTCCGCTTGCGGCGGTGCGCAGCCAGATCGCGTCGGCGATCGACATTCTGGTGCATTTGGGGAGACTGCGCGACAAGACGCGGAAGGTGCTTGAGATCGTGGAGGTCAGAAATGTCGTGGACGGGGAGATCAGGCTGAATCCGCTGTTTCGGTTTGTGGAGGAGGAAAGAGATGCGGATGACAGGACAGGAGAAAGCGTATGCCGCTCAAAGCAGGAGGGCGGAGCGGGTAAAGCCGCTAAGGGGCGGGAGTGTCCGCGTGGGGCGGACACAGGAGCGGTCCGCGGGCGACTTGTCAGGGTGGGCGAGCTTGAAGCGGTCGAGAAGCTCCGGGCAGCAGGCTATACGGTATGACCGATACCGTATGTCGCCCGCGGAAATCGCGGTCGCCTGGGGAAAGGCGGCGGCGGTCTGCGGGGCGCTTGCCTACACGTTTTACCGCAGCATGGCGGCATTCCGGCTCATGCTTCCGGTCGGGCTTGCGCTTGTGACCGTGTACGAACACAGGCGGCTTAAGGCGAAGCGAAGGGTAATACTCGCGGGGCAGTTTAAGGAGGCGATGATCGTCCTGGCGTCGTCTTTAAGCGCAGGATTCTCGATTGAGAATGCGCTGGGGGCAAGTCTTAATGAGCTTAAGCTTCTCTATGGGAAGGATGGGCTGATCGTGAATGAGTTTTCCTATATGGTGCAGCAGATCCGCATGAACCGCTCCGTGGAGCAGGCGCTGGGAGATTTTGCGGAGCGGAGCGGGCTCGAGGATGTTCAGAATTTTTCTGAGGTCTTTTGCGTGGCAAAGAGGAGCGGCGGCGACTTAAGCGGCATCATGCGGCACACGGCGGAGGTGATCCGCGACAAGATGCAGGTAAAGGAGGAGATCCGGACAATGACGGCTTCGAGACAGTTCGAGCAGAAAATCATGAACATGATCCCGTTTTTCATCGTGTTTTATGTAGAGCTCTCATCGCCGGGATTTTTCGACCAGATGTACAAAACGGGGCTAGGACGGCTCCTGATGAGTGTCTGTCTGGCCGCGTATCTGGTCGCGATCGTGCTGTCGCGGAGGATTCTCGATATCCGGGTGTAGGAGGGGGAGATCGGTTTGCGGAAAGTGAAGAAGGAATGGCTCCTTCCCATTGCCTGCGTTCTGGGAAGCGTTGTCCTGTATGGCGCGTTGAGGCTTTTTCGGAGCCCGGCGGGGGTGGTCTCCCCGGAGGGACAGATCAGGCGGGAGAGCTATGGAGGCGACGAGCGCGAGTATACGCTTTTGGTGGAGGGACTTGAGGCAGAGGCGGTGCCTGTGACGGTGAGCGTCAGCCCGAGGAAGTACACACAGGACGAGGCGCAGCGGGTGTTCTATGAGGTTATGGACGGCATAGAGGAGCGCATACGGGCGGAAAACGCTTCCCTCATGGAAGTTACGTCCGAGCTGTCGCTTCCGTCGCGGGTGGACGAGAAGGGAATCCGCCTGCGGTGGCGTTCATCTGACCCGGAGCTTTTATCATCGGAAGGGAAGGTAAAGACGGAGGTCAGTGCGCCGCAGGAGGTGACGCTCTACGCGGAGCTGTCGGACGGAGCCTGCTCGGCGGATTTTGAGATTCCGGTCCGGCTGGTGCCGGGAAAGCTCACCGGAGAGCAGGAGCGCTTAAAGGGCTTTGCACGGGAACTGCGCCTGCGCGATGAAGCCCAGCAGGAGGAGGGGTATCTCACGCTTCCGCGGGAGTATGACGGCAGGGCGCTACGCTACCGGAGCGAGGCGGAGGGCGGATATGAGATCATTTTGCTTTTAGGGATTCTGACGGCGGTTTTGCTCTCCGTGAAAGGGCGGACGGCGGAGCGCGAGCGGGAGAAAAAGAGGGAACAGGAGCTTCTGCTCGATTATGCCGAGGTGGTTTCCAAGCTGATGGTGTTTATCGGCGCGGGCATGACGATACGCAATGCGTGGGAGCGGATGGTGAAGGACTATGAAGCGGGGTGCGGGAAAGGGAACCAGAGACCGTCAGCGGCTTATCAGGAGATGCAAAAGACCTACTACCAGCTTAAAAACGGGATGGCGGAGGGGGAGGCGTACCGGGAGTTCGGACGGCGCTGCCGCCTGCAGCCCTACCTGAAGCTAAGCAGCCTGCTTGAACAGAACCGGAAGGCGGGGACGAAAAATCTGCGGGCAATCCTGCAGACCGAGATGGCGGACGCGTTTGAGATGCGAAAGAATCTGGCGCGGAGGATGGGCGAGGAAGCGGGGACGAAGCTGCTTCTGCCGCTGTTTCTGATGCTTGGGATCATAATGGTGATGATCATGGTGCCCGCCATGATGACGATGGGATAAAGACGGGCACAGGAAGATAAGGAGGGAAAAGATGTTGAGAAAAGAATTACAGGAGTTTTGCCGTCAGGAGGACGGAGTCGGCGTGATCGAGGTGGTTTTGATCCTGGTGGTCTTAATCGGGCTTGTGATCATTTTCAAGTCGCAGATCACGGAGCTTTTGCAGAGTATTTTTAAGGAGATCAACAGTCAGGCAAAAGAGGTTTACTGATGCTTAAAAAGAGAGCAGGGGCGCAGGTCACAGTATTTATCAGCCTGATCATGATGTGCGTGTTTTCATTTTTCTGTGTGCTTTTGGAGTCGGCGCGGACGGCGGGCGCGCGCTGGTATCTCCAGACGGCGGCGTGCTCGGCGATGGATTCCGTGTTCAGCCAGTACCACAGGCAGTTGTGGGATTCCTACCGGCTGCTGTTTTCGGAGTACGAGACGGAGGAGGAGCTGGAGGCGGATTTCTCGGAATTTCTCCGGCCGTATCTTGAAACCGGGAACTGGTATCCGATGGAGCTTGCCTCGGTAAGCGCCGGGGAAATCTCCAGGGCGACGGACGAGCAGGGTCTGTATTTTGAGAGGGAAATCCTGGATTATATGAAATATGGCGTCTGGAAGATGGATTTTGACGCGGACACGGCGGGAAAGCTCTGGGAGGACGCGCGGGAGGCTGCCGCGGTGAAGGATGTGTCGGAGCTTTACCGCGGGCGTTCAAGAGAGGCGCTCAAGCTGGAAAAGTCGCTGGAGGCGATCGACGAGGCTCTGGAAAAACAGAGGAAGCTTCGCGGGGAGGGGTTTTCCGATCTGTGCAGCTATGACGGGCCGGGCTTTCGCCGGACGGCAAGGAAGCTGATCCGTGAGTTTGAGCGGATGCCGGGGCTGGTTAAGAATTACAGAAAGCGGGCGGATGATCTGGCGCGGGGACTTGAGGAAAGCCGCAGGAAATACCTTGAGAAAAGCGAGGCGTGCAGCGGACAGGTGCGGGCGCTCCTTGAGAACGAGATTCGGGAGTACAGCGCCTATGTGGACGAGGACGGCGCCCGGAGGCGGGAGGTTGAGGCGCTTGAAGACCTTTCGCGGGAGCAGATCCGCCTCGTACAGAGCACGGTCAGTGAGGCGCTTGAGGTGGAGCGCATCATTGATGAGTGGGAGTACGATGATGAGTACGATGAGGGGCCGGATCTTCCCGCCCTGTGGAGCCCGGTCGAGAATCATTTTGCGGAGCTGTCCATCGGAAATCTGACCTTTGAGCACGGCGTGAAGGATAAGGAGAAGGAGGGCTGGCTTGAGCAGGTGGAGTCCATGTATAAGGACGGCTTTTTGGAGCTTGTGCTGCCGGAGGGAGCCACGGTGTCGGAAAAGAGGGCGGAGCTTGCGGACGCGCCGACGCAGACGGAGATGCTTTCGGACACCGGACGGAGTATTGGGAGTCTCGATCACCTGCTGGTAGACGAATACTGCGGTGAGTTTTTCCGCAATTTTTGTCAGGCGGAAGGGGGCGTGGCTGCGCGCTCTGCGCCGGAGGAGACGGCGCTCGACTATGAGGCAGAGTACCTTGTGAGCGGCGCAAAGACGGATAAGGAGAGCTTAAGCGGCGCGGTAAAGCAGCTCCTTGCGGTGCGGGAGGGGCTTAACCTGATTCACATTCTGTCAGATCCTAAAAAGCGGGCGGAGGCAAAGACGATCGCGATGGCGATAACCGGCGCGGCGTCGGTGACGCCGCTTCTCATGGTAACTACATTTTTTGTCATGTCTGTGTGGGCGCTCGGCGAGGCGCTTATGGATGTGCGCGGCCTGCTCTCGGGCAGGAAGGTGGCGCTTGTAAAATCAGCGGGAGACTGGTGCCTTGAGGCGGATAAGCTCCTCTCGATGGGGCAGAGCCGCCTCGTCACAGCGGGCGGAGGAGAGCACGGGCTCTCCTACCTTTCCTGGCTTAAGATCCTTATGTTTATGGGGAACATTGTCACGCAGGAATACCGGATGATGGATTTGATCCAGATGAATTTAAGACTGCGCCAGCCGGGCTTTCGCATGAAGCGCGGCGTATACCGGGCAGGGATAACAGGGGAGGTTTGTGGAAAACACGTCTTTTTCTCCCTCGGATTTGTGGAAAACTCGGTGGGAGGCGGAGATCATACCTATCAGATGCAGGTGCAGGCAGAGCGGAGCTATTAGAAGCTGTGAGGGTACTGAACAGTTACAGCTATTAGAAGAAAGGGGGCAGAGAGGGATGCCTTTTTCCATGGTGGGGAAACAGTCAAATAAAATAATCGTCACTCTCCAAGTACGAATCGGGGTCTGTAAAATTACAGCTCTTATTTCTCATGGCTGTGGCAAAAGGGCATCCCCCTTTGTCCCCTTTGTCCGCGGGAAGCATTCTTGCGCGCTCCGGGCGTCCATGACGCTTGAGGCGGCGCTTGCGCTGAGCCTCTTTATTTTCGCCGCGGTGAGTCTGATCCTGCCTATGAAGATCATGACGACGCAGCGCCGTCTTCAGGCGGGGCTTGAGGCGGTCTGCGAGGATTTCAGCCGCGGCGCATACCTTCAGGACGCGATGAAAAAGGGCGGCGTGGAGCTTGTCCCGGGCGCGGATGACTTCGCGAAGGGATTTTGCAAAAATCTCGAGAGCGCCGTGGCGAAGGAGTATGCCGGGGCGCAGACGATGAAGCACGCGGACACATCGCGGCTTGTCCGGGCGAGTATGCTGCGCTCGTCTGTCATGGAGGACGGGGAGACCTTTGACCTGATCCTCGACTATGAGATCCGGATGCCGTTTCCGGTGCTGGGGCTCTCCTCGATTCATGGGACGGTGAGAAGCCGCCGCCGCGCGTGGATCGGGAGAGACGGAAAAGACGGAAGCGGAGCGGGCGATGGAGGGGACGAGATCGTCTATGTGGGGCGGGGAAGCACCCGGTATCACAAGAGCAGGTCGTGTCATTACCTGTCAAACCGGCTTGATCAGATTCCCTATGAAACGGTGTCGGAGAAAAGAAATGAGAGCGGCGGAAAATATCATGCGTGCTCGGTATGCGGGGATCGTGCGAGAGCGGGAGATTTAGTTTACATAATGCCAAACGGCAGCAGTTATCATACGGACGCGGACTGCCGGGCGATCATTGCTTATGTGCGGGCAGTAAGGCTGTCGGAGGTGGAGCATCTGGGAGCCTGCTCGTATTGCGGCAGATAGGGGGAGAAGAAAGATGCAGAAGGGGTTATTTTTGGGATTTTTGATGGTGGCGGCAGGCCAGGACTTAAGGAGAAAACAGGTGGATGTCCGGGTCTACGCGGCATTTGGAGCTTTGGCGGCTGCGTTTGCGGTATTTGCCCGGCTGTCGGACGGCGGCGCGTACTTCTGGCTCGACCATGCCGCTTCGGCGTCGCTGGGGATTGGGCTTTTAGGGCTTGCCATGTTTACACAGGGGGGGCTTGGAGCCGGTGACGGGTGCTTTTTTGTGGTGAGCGGGCTGATGCTTACGTTCAGGGAGAATCTGGCGCTGCTGTGCTGCGGAATACTGTGCTGTGGTGTATTCTGTCTGGGATTTTATGTGAGGGAGCGGTTTTGCGGCGGAGAGGCTCCGGGGAAGCGGACGGTGCCGTTCCTGCCGTTTGTGGCGCTTCCGGGGCTTTGCATGGCGCTTCCCGAGGTGGTGCGCGTTTTCACTGGATAGAATATGAGAAAGAGGGGTGAGACGAATGTGTAGGAAGAAAGAAAAACGAACGGCAATACACGCGCTTAGGGCGAGCGCGACGGTGGAGACCGCCGGCGTGATGTCGGTGGTGCTGCTGTCAATCATGGTGCTGATGAGCGAGGCGATGCGGCTGCGCGGGGAGACTGTCGGAGCCTTCCTGCTGCATGAGCAGGTGGAGCGGGAGCGCCATCTCCCGGAAAATTACGGCGAGAAAAAAATCCACAGACAGGCTGAGGGCAGGGGGTGGAATTCGGATATCACGGTCTCTGTGTTCCGCCCGGAAAATTCCCTGCGGATGTGGAGTCTGGGGGAGGATTTATCGTGAAGATCACTTATCGCAGAGAAATGAAGCACAATTACATGATCATCGACCCCGAAGCCCTTGCGTGGCGCGGCTACGAGTGCCGTATGCTGGCGGCAAATTCCATTGACGGGGTTCTGCGCTTTCAGCTCCGTCAGGTGGATGATGAAGTCCGGTTTTATTATGAGATCACATCCAGACAGCCGCTTGCGCGCCTCTTGGAGAGCCAGAGCCTGCGTGCGGAGCAGATCCGTGAGCTGGTGCTCGGGATCGCGCGGGTTTTGGACAGGCTGGAGCAGTATCTCCTACGCGAGGGGAGTGTGATCTTGGAGCCGGAGTATATCTATGTGGAGCCGGAAAGCTACCGCGTGTGGCTGTGTCTGGTGCCGGGGCTTGAGCGGGATTTCCCGGAGGATTACGGGAAGCTTTTAGAATACCTGCTCGGGAAGGTGGATCATCAGGACAAGGAGAGCGTGACACTGGCGTATGGGCTTTATCAGGAGACCAGGAAAGAAAATTACGGAATGGAGGATATCTTACATGTATTGGGAAACAGAAACGACGAACAGAGCAAGGAAGAATCGGGAGAGGCAGGAGGCGCTCGCGTATGCCAGGCGCAGCGTGAAGACGATATATATTCCTCCGCGGAAGGCAAAGACCAGGAAAGCCCAATATCGGGTGAAATAGAGGCGCAGAGGCCGACCAAGCGGCACAGTAAGACGCCGAAGGGAGCGGGAGGAAGCATTTGGAAACGTTTCCGGAAATGGATTGGGGAGCGGCGGAAAAGATATGTGGAAGCGGAGCCGGTGCAGGTTCCCTGGGAACTTATGTTCCGCGATGAGGAGCATGAGGATTTGGGAATAGAGTTGGAGCGGAGCGCTGCGCGGGGGGATTTTCGCGGATCTGCCCCCGAGGCAGAGAGCAGCAAGGACACGGTTCTTCTGGCGGACGTCTCGCCGGGTAGGGGGACGCGGCTTCACCGATTGCGCGCGCTCGATTCGGACGGTGAGGACATCGACCTTTCCTATTATCCGTTTGTTATCGGCAAGCAGGAAAACCTTGTGGATCATGTGCTTCTGCGGGATACGGTGAGCCGCCTGCATCTGCGGATCGACCGGCAGGATGAGCGGTATTTTGTTCAGGACTTAAATTCCACGAACGGCACAAGTGTGGCGGGACGCCTGCTGGAAAATAATGAATCGGCGGAGGTGCGCGAGGGCGAGGAGGTCCGTATTGCCGGGTACCGTTATCGGTTTGAATAAAAATGTAAAAAAACTGGGAAAATATACAAAAAAACAGCAAAATGTCTTAACAAATTGTATGATGTGTGATAAACTATAATAAATTAACAGAGAACAAGCTTTGCTGATTCAGGATGGACAGAGGGGAGCGCATATCGGATGGAGCAATACGGATACGGGCGGAAGCGGACGTGGGTCAATGGCTGCCTGATCATGCTGAACATAATCTACTTCCTGTATCTGGAGCTTGCCGGATCGAGCGAGGATACGCTGTTTATGCTCGAGCATGGTGCGATGTATGCCCCTCTGCTACTGGAGGAGCACGAGTATTACCGCCTGGTGACTTCTATATTTATGCATTTTGGCATTGAGCATATTGTAAATAATATGCTGGTGCTTTTCGTGCTGGGCGACAATATGGAGCGGGCGCTGGGGAAGGTAAAGTACCTGATCTTTTATCTGCTCTGCGGGGTGGGAGCCAATTTGGCTTCCATGATGTTCAGTATTAACGCCCCGGTGCAGATGGTAGGCGCAGGAGCCTCCGGCGCGATCTTCGGCGTGATCGGCGGACTGCTGTACTGCGTGGCGGTAAACCGCGGCAGACTGGAGGATTTGAGCAGCAGGCAGCTGATCGTCGTAGTCGTTCTTTCCCTGTATTTCGGATTTACGAGCTCGGGTGTGGACAATGTGGCCCATGTGGCGGGGCTTATGATCGGCATAATCCTCGCGGCGCTTCTCTACCGGAAACCGAAGCGGATTTTTGCACAGGATGAGTGGATGATATAAAAGCAAGCAGCAGACAACAGAGTCTGAGGTTTAATAAAATGAAAAGGAGGTGTTTCCATTGCAGGATGATAATTGTATTTTCTGCAAAATCGCAAGCGGTGATATCCCGTCTGCGACCGTATATGAGGACGACGTTTTCCGGGTAATCCTGGATCTGGGGCCGGCATCAAAGGGTCATGCGCTGATTCTGCCAAAGTCCCATTTTAAGGACATCTGCGAAGCGGATGAATCAGTACGGGCGCGGCTGTTTACGCTGGCGGCGAAAATGGGAGAAGCCATGAAGAAGGGCTTAGGCGCCAGTGGCTTCAATGTAGTCCAGAACAACGGAGCCAGCGCCGGCCAGACGGTATTTCACCTGCATGTGCATGTGATCCCGCGCTATGAGGGCGGTCCGCCGATGGTAACATGGACGCCGGAAAAGGCAGAATCGGGCGAGCTGGCTGAGATAGCAGAGACACTGAAGAAGTCCTTGTGATCATTGTGATACCGGGGATAAGCGGGAGGGAGTATGAAGCCTCAGGATGAACGGTTTTGCCTTATATACGAAAGCATGATGCCGCTTATGCGTAAGCTCGCAAAAAAGTGGGGAACTCCATTTGAGGAAATAGATGATGTCGTACAGGAGACGTACGTTTCCTATTTCAGCCATTATCCCCTCACATGGCCGGAGGAGAGGATCAAAAAGACTCTCGTGAGAATTCTTAAAAACCTCTGCATCGACCATCTGAGAAAGAAAAGTATGCATCCGCTTGCTCATATGGAGCCGGACTTTATGCGGACAAAGGCGATCAATGTGGATTTCCTGCTGGGGAAGGATACGCTCAGTGTCTTGATCCAAAAGGAAGAGTATCAGAGGGTGATGGAGGCGCTCCGTTCCATGAGGGAAGACTGGGCGGCAGTGTTTTTGCTGTACATCATTCAGGAGAGGCCGATGAGCGAGGTCTCCCGGGTGCTGGGAATCTCTGAAGCAGCGTGCAGAATGAGGCTGATGCGGGGCAGAAAATACTTAAAGGATATGCTGAGCGAGGAATCGCAGGAGGAGCCGCCGATCGAAGCGTGCGGTGAGAAATCCGCGCCGACGAAAACAAAATGGATTCGGCCGCAGATTGCGGAGCTTAAGAAGCCGCCGGAAACTTCCGCCGGAGTGGAAGTTCCGGGCAGCGCGTAAGGTTCGATGCTATGCTTCGGCGTAAGATTCGATCAGTTCCATAATGATGGCTACGGCATCGGATAAGGTGCTCTTTTCCATGGACTGCGTGAACTTCTGCCGATTCTCATAGGTGGTTTCGATGGCATCATAAAGCGTCTCGTCGGACAGGTTTTCTTCCTCAAGTACGGCGGAGAAGCCCTGTTTCTCAAAGGAGCGCGCATTGAGAATCTGGTCGCCGCGGCTCGCGGCTGCGGACAGCGGAATCAGCACATTTGGCTTGCGCAGCGCCAGGATCTCGCAGATGGAGTTGGCGCCTGCCCGTGACAGGATGAGGTCAGCGGCGGCAAACAGGTGACGCAGCGGAGCATCTACGTATTCATACTGGACATATCCGGAGCGGCCAATCAGAGCTTCGTCCAGATGGCCTTTGCCGCAGATATGTATTATCTGGTATTTCTCCAGCAGCCTGGGAAGCAGGCTGCGGACGGCATTGTTGACAGTGACGGCGCCGAGGCTTCCGCCGATGACCAGAATGATCGGTTTTGTAGCGGACAGGCCGGTGTAGGTGAGGCCGGTGAGCCGGTCGCCTGTGAGAAGCTCTCTGCGGATGGGCGAGCCGGTGAGGATTGCCTTGCCCTCCGGGAGATACTGTAAGGTCTCCGGGAAGTTACAGCAGACCTTTGCCGCGGACGGGATGCAGATCTTGTTGGCAAGCCCCGGCGTCATGTCGGACTCGTGGATGATGGTCGGAATCTTGAAATGCTTTGCCGCCAGAACCACAGGCACGGCTACAAAGCCGCCCTTGGAAAATACGACGTCAGGCTTATACGTTTTCAGCAGCTTCCGCGCTTCGGCGTAGCCCTTGACTACCCGGAACGGGTCGGAAAAATTTTTCAGATCAAAGTAGCGGCGCAGCTTACCGGAGGAAATCCCGTCATAGGGAATCCCGGAATTTTCGATCAGCTTACGCTCGATACCATTGTACGAACCGATGTAATGAATCTCGTAGCCGCGCTCCTGTAAGGATGGGAGCAGCGCCAGATTCGGGGTGACATGCCCGGCAGTACCGCCGCCGGTCAAAACGATTTTCTTCATAAAGATTGCCTCCCGAGATTTACTAACACTCATTACCTTTAATAGTAACCACAACGCGCAAAAAGTCAACCCCCGAATCCGGGAAACAAGCCGGGGCGAGACGAAAACCGTGAAAGCAGAGGGAGTTATTGTGAAACAGGAAAACCGTTATCACGACGACTTAAACAGCATAGAGCAGACAGCAAAAGAGCTTTTCGGCTACGATGACGATGCCCTTCTTGCCGAGCTTGACGAGGCGGAGCGCGAGTGGGAAGCAGAAAAACAGTCAAATCCTGAGCTCGCCGCCGAGACTGCGGCAGAGGCCGCAATACAGTATGAAAAGCTGATGAAGAGGGTGAAGGACGAGGGAATTTGCGGGGTTTCTGAGGAGGAATATGAGCGGAGAAGAGCCGCGGAGGATATTGAGAATGCGGTCGCGGAAGAGTATGACGAGGAAGCAGAACCTTTAAGAGGCGCCTCACCCGAGGATATCCATGACGACTTCCCCGCGCAGGACGCCAGCGAAGCGAAAGAGGCGCTTCCGACCGGGAGACATAGGCGCAGCCGAAAGCGGGCACTCGTGCTTGCCGCGGTGGTCTGTGTGCTCGGGGTTGGAATGACGATGGCGGTGTCGGCGAAGAGGGGGTATGAATTAAAGTTATACCCGCTAAAGTCAACACAAAATATAGCAATGCGGCGGAACAGTGTTTTAAGGTCGAAAGCGTCAGAACTTGATGAGGCGTATAGCGAGATTGAAACGGCATTAAATATAAAGCCAATAGTATTTCTACATATGCCGTCTGGAATGAACTTTATAGAAATGATGATTGCGGATAAAGACGAATGTGCTGTCCTGAAATTTGAGTATAAGGGTAATAGAATATATTTAAGGCAAAAGAAGTTTTTAGAATCAAAGGGATCATCTGAAAAAGTATCATCGGATCGAATCGGCGGTGAGGCGGTTTATAACCAACTATTAAATCAATATATTTACATTGAAGAAAATGCATTGCAGAGTGGTGAGATAGAATACAGTGCAGAAGTGAATGTTGATACGAATTACTACTATTTATCAGGGATAATGGATAAGGAAGAGTTTATTAAACTTGTAGAAGGAATGGGATTCAATTAGAATCCCGGTTTGGAGGTTGAGGATGAAAAAGAGTATTAGAAAAACCGCAGCATTAGTACTTGCAATGATTATGGCATCTTCAATGAGCCTATTTGTATATGCGGGTCAGCAAACTCAGAATGTGCGAACGGTGGATAATACCTACCGGTATACGAGCGAAAATAGCGCAAGGACTGTAGCAATGCCGAGAGGTCAACTGATATCTTCCATCGCCGTGCAGATAACGGATGAGGGAGGTGGAACGGCGCATGTTTATGGGGAGATACTCTGCCATAGGCCGATGAGAAAGATACTCATGTGGCTTTATCTGGAAAAGTGGGATGAAGAGTCGCAAGACTGGGTGACAACCGATTATCAGCAGATAGAATGGAAGGCGGAAGAGTTGCCGGAAGGTGAAGATTTAAGCATGGCAGTGGCTTCATACAATGTTCCGAACCAGGAGCGCGGCAAGGATTACCGCGTGAGAGGTGTATTCGGCGCATTCGACTTAAATTCCAGCTTACAGGAAGTATGGCAGTCCGATTCCGGTGATATTTTGCTGGAGTAGACCGCATTCCGGTAAACGGTAAGTGTTCAGCCATGCGGATGGAACTGCCCAGATGCGAGGGCGCGCTGTGTAAACCTTGCTGTGAGGGAGACCGGTGAATGCTTTTTTGAGCTTGCGAGAAAAAGCATTGCATCCGGCGACCGAACGAAAGCGAACACTTTGGCAGCAAGTGCAAAGTCCTACGCTGAACAGTTACCTATAATTTGTGAAAGAGGACAAACCAATGCTAGGAATCATCGGCGCAATGCCGCAGGAAGTTGAGCAGTTAAAGAAGGAGATGGACGCCCCGCAGGTCGTCACCGTGGCGGGGATGGATTTCTACAGGGGGCAGATCGGCGGGAAGGACGCGGTGGTCGTCCGATCGGGCGTGGGAAAGGTGAATGCCGCTGTGTGTGTGCAGATTCTGGTAGACCGCTTCGGCGTGGACGGAATCGTGAATACGGGAATTGCCGGTTCGCTGAGAGCGGAGATCAACATCGGCGACATGGTGCTGTCCACAGACGCGGTTCAGCATGATGTCGAAGCTGTGGCATTCGGGTATCAGGCGGGCGAGATCCCGCAGATGGGAATCTTCTCCTTTGAGGCGGATGCGAAGCTGCGGGAGACGGCAAAGGCGTGCTGCCGCAAGGTGAATCCGGCGATCGGGGTACATGAGGGGCGCGTCCTCACCGGAGATCAGTTCATCTCGGGAAAAGACAAAAAGCGCTGGCTCGTGGAGACCTTCCGGGGCGCGTGCGTGGAGATGGAGGGCGCGGCGGTCGCGCAGGCGGCATTCTTAAATAAGGTGCCGTTCCTGATCGTGCGCGCCATTTCCGATAAGGCGGATGACAGTGCGATGATGGATTACGCGGAGTTTGAACGACAGGCGATCGTGCACAGCACGAACCTCGTCCGGGCGCTGATAGCGGCGATTTGAACTTGAGAATCGTTTTTTAGCAGAATTTGACGAACGATTCTAGGCTCCCTTAACTTTCCAAATGGATTGCATACAGTTATAATAACAACTGTCTGAAAAATCCGGAAAGAAAGGGGAGCTGTTTTTATGCTGCAATTATTGGAAACGGGCCGTGCGCTGTATGTGCTGGCGGGGATCTGCCTGCTTGGCATCATCACGCGGGCGATCACCAGACACTCTTACAAAAGACTGCTGAAGGAAAGTACCAATCTTGCAATGACGGCGAACAAAGGATTAAGAGAACTCCGTCAGAGGGCGGAGAATACCTACCGGGTGAATCAGGGGATGCGGGACAGTGCGTCCTGGCTGGAGAACCAGATGTATGATCTTAGGGCCATGGGCATGCGCCTGACGACCTGGAGCAACCTGTGTGTGCAGTGGACGTGGCTTTGCCTGCTCGCAGGCGGCGCGGGGGCATTTTTCTCCTACTGGTATCGCCTGGACACCTACTATATTGTGATGTATGGCGGCGGCGCGGTGCTGCTTACGATGTTTATGATGATGTTCGATAACGGAATGGCGGGCGGGCTTCGGGAGCAGCTTCTGATATCGCTGCAGAACCAGCTTGAGAATGTGATTCTGCCGAAGCTCGTGCGCAATATGACGCCGGAGGCCGGGCGCGGCGAGGGCTTTTCGGAGCGTTCGGGGGTACGCGCCGTGGGACGGCAGGCACAGACGGAGCGGGGCGCGGCGGCGCATCAGTCAGAGCGCGGCGGGAGCGTATCGCAGGCGGAGCGCGGCACAGTAGCGTCCGCATCGGCATCCGGGACTGCGGGGGACATGAAAACAGTGCGGAGCGCCAGACGCGCGGCAAGACAGGATCAGAGTGCGGCCGCCCAGGCGGGAGGCGGGAAGGGGAGCGCTCCGGATACGGAGTATTTAAAACGCAGTCTGGAGCAGCTTGCCGCCAGCAGAGAACAGAACCGTGGGGCGGACGAAAACTGGCTGAAGGATTTAAAGCCGGAAGAGGTTGAATTGATCGGAGATATTTTGAAACAATATCTGGCGTAGGACAAAGGAATGTGCTATAATCAATTAAATAATGATTCCCTGCGGACGGCGCGCTCCCGGCGCGGCAGAGGGACATAAGAAAAGGAGATAACCATGGGCAAGACGGTAACATTTGATTATTCCAAAGCAGCCGGTTTTGTATCAGCAGAAGAAATTAAAAATTTTAAGAGCACCGTTATGGGGGCCAAGGAGACGCTGCTTAACAAATCGGGTGCAGGCAATGATTTTCTGGGATGGGTGGATCTGCCGGAGAACTATGACAAGGAGGAGTTCGCACGCATTAAGAGGGCGGCAAAGAAGATTCAGAGCGATTCAGATGTGCTTTTAGTCATCGGTATCGGCGGCTCTTATCTGGGCGCGCGCGCGGCGATCGAGTTCTTGGGCCACAGCTTCCACAACGTGCTGGGCAGGGATAAGCGCAAAACGCCGGAGATTTACTTTGTAGGAAACAGCATCAGCAGCAAATATATCAGGGATTTACAGGATGTGCTGGAGGGCAGGGATTTCTCCATCAACATCATTTCCAAGTCCGGCACGACCACGGAGCCGGCGATCGCGTTCCGCGTGTTTAAGGAAATGCTGATTGCGAAATACGGCAGAGACGAAGCGAATAAGCGCATTTACGCCACCACCGACAAGGCGAGGGGAGCGCTCAAGAGCCTCGCGAATGAGGAGGGCTATGAGTCCTTCGTGGTGCCGGATGATGTGGGCGGACGTTTTTCGGTGCTGACCGCGGTGGGGCTGCTTCCGATCGCGGCGGCAGGCTTTGACATTGACAGGCTGATGGAGGGCGCGGCCTCCGGCAGGAAGAGAGCGCTTGAGACCCCGTATGAGTCGAATGATGCGCTCCTGTACGCGGCATTCCGCAACATTCTGCTCAGGAAAGGCAAATCTGTGGAGATCGTGGCAAACTACGAGCCGAGCCTTCACTATGTATCGGAGTGGTGGAAGCAGCTCTACGGCGAGAGCGAGGGCAAGGACCAGAGGGGGATATTCCCGGCGGCGGTTGACTTGACGACCGACCTGCACTCTATGGGGCAGTTTATCCAGGATGGCGCAAGGATCATGTTTGAGACAGTGCTCAATGTGGAGGAGTCTCCGGCGGAGATCCTGTTAAAGAAAGAGGATGTTGACACTGACGGCATGAACTATCTGGCGGGCAGGAGCGTGGACTTTGTAAACAAGAGTGCCATGAACGGCACCATTTTGGCCCACACCGATGGCAACGTGCCGAACCTGATGGTGCGCATCCCGGAGCAGAATGAATTTTATCTCGGCGAGCTGTTCTATTTCTTTGAGTTCGCGTGCGGCGTGAGCGGCTATATCCTGGGCGTAAACCCGTTCAACCAGCCGGGCGTTGAGAGCTACAAGAAGAATATGTTTGCGCTTCTCGGCAAGCCGGGGTATGAGGACGAGAGGGAGAAGCTTTTGGCAAGACTGTAAAATAAAATCTGCCGCGAACCGGATGGCTGCTGCATAAGTTCAGCAGGAGCGCCGGGCTTGCGGCAGATTTACTCTTCTATCACCTGAATCTCAAGATAATCAAACGCGGTCTGTTCAATAAAGCTGTCCTTCGTGAAGCGCGTTTTGGAGTGGCGCTTGAAGTCCGCGATATTGGAGTCCAGCCAGATCGGCTTGCTTAGGTCGAACTGCATACAGATGTCGTCCAGAGCCTGAAAGACCATGGCGGTGCGGGACATGCTGTAGTCGGCTATGCAGACCACCGTGTCATTTAAGAGATGATTGTCCTTCCAGATTTTTCCCCACATACGGAACATGGCTTTTTACCTCCAAAACATAAATGATGTCGGT
>SFNH01000253.1 GCA_004554205.1 Clostridium sp. | reverse complement strand
TGGTTTGATTGTCTTGCCGAAAAAGTATAACATAGTTTTTTTTGTTTTACAAGGCAGTAAAGAGCTTGAGTTTCCGCATTTTTACGGTTACATATGATTTCCTGGCTCATATATCATTCACACACCGGACAAAAATGAAAACTTAAGCAACAAATACGGCGGCGTGATTTCTCACGCCGCCGCAAAGATATCAAACAACAGATTTAGAAATCCACTTCCTCATCGTAGAAGCAGCACTTGAGAAGCTTTGCCATCTGATCCGGGTTTATGCTTCTCGGGTTGGAACCGGTGCAGGCGTCGCCTACCGCAAGCTCAGCCACCTTCGGGAGCTTCTCCATAAACTCTTTCTCATCGATGATCCCGCCCTCGTAGTCTTTAATGCAGGTCGGAATATCGAGCGCCGCGTTCATCCTCTTGATGTGCGCGATCAGAGCGTCCACCAGTTCATCGGTGGTCTTGCCTTCCAGATGCAGGAATTTCGCGATCTTGGCATAACGCTCTGCCGCCGCCGGCTCCTTTGCGTTAAACTTGATCACCTTCGGCAGGTACATCGCGTTTGCACAGCCGTGTACGATATGTCCGCCGGTGTACGCAGCGCCGGTCTTGTGCGCCATGGAGTGAACGATGCCGAGCAAGGCGTTTGAGAATGCCATACCGGCAAGGCACTGTGCGTTGTGCATGCGCGCTCTCGCCTCCATATCGCCGTTGTAGGACGGGATCAGATCCTCGCTGATCATCTCGATCGCGTGGAGCGCCAGCGGATCGGTGTAATCGCAGTGAAGAGTGGACACATACGCCTCGATCGCATGGGTCATCGCGTCCATACCGGTGTGCGCGGTCAGCTTCTTCGGCATGGTCTCAGCTAACGCCGGGTCAACGATCGCCACATCCGGGGTGATATTGAAGTCAGCTAACGGATACTTGATCCCCTTCTTGTAGTCGGTGATCACGGAGAACGCGGTCACCTCGGTAGCGGTGCCGGAGGTAGACGGGATCGCGCAGAATTTCGCCTTCGTCCGAAGGGTCGGGAAGTTGAACGGGATGCACAGATCCTCAAAGGTCGTATCCGGGTACTCGTAGAACGCCCACATTGCCTTCGCTGCGTCGATCGGCGAACCGCCGCCGATGGATACGATCCAGTCCGGCTCAAACTCGCGCATCACAGCCGCGCCCTTCATAACCGTGTCCACAGACGGATCCGGCTCAACGCCCTCAAACAGCTTTACTTCCATGCCGGCTTCCTTTAAGTACGCCTCTACCTTATCCAGGAAACCGAAGCGCTTCATGGAACCGCCGCCCACAACAACAATCGCCTTTTTGCCCTTTAAGGTCTTTAACGCCTCAAGAGCATCTTTTCCGTGGTACAGGTCTCTGGGTAATGTAAATCTTGCCATGATATCCTCTCCTTTATATTGTTATTTATTTAACAATAATATACCATGCTTTTCCATTCCTGTCAAGTGATATCCAGTCATAATTTTGTGCGCTTGTAACAGTTCAGCGTATTGCCTACAACCGCCACGCTTTCTTACGGTCAGCGCAGTAAATGCGCAGACCTACTGAACAGTTATCTCCTGCCCGATTAGCTCGCAAAAGTGTTCACCAGTCTCCCTCGCAGCAAGGTTTACACCGCTCCCTTGCGCCCGGAACTCCCAGCCGCAAGATTCCGGAAAGATCACCGTGAGGGAGACCGGTGAATGCTTTTTTGAACTTGTGAAAAAAAGCATTACATCCGTCGACCGAACAAAAGAGGATACCCCGCGCGCGGACCGAGCAGGAAACGCAGCGTGTCACATGGGACTGTCTTGCCGGGACTGCGGCGTAAAATCCGCCGGTAGCGCTCATGGCTGAACTGTTACGTGCGCTTTACTGTTTTTCAGAATGGCAGGAGCCGCTCATCGGGCAGTTTGAGCACCCGCAGCCGCATGACGACTGTCCGTTTTTCTTTCTTCTTACCATGCCGGCGATAATCCGGGCAACTGCGGCAACCAGCACGGCACAGATGATGATCGTTGCCATATTCTCATAAATCCATGTAAGCATTTTTCTCTCCCTGTAACTGTTCAGTACCCTCACATTTACCTCTCCCTTCCATTTCCGGCAAGCCGGTTATTGCGTGACCCCGACTGCTCTTGTAATCCTTTTCGTCTCCTTGCACGGTCTGAAAAGCATATAGACGATAAAGGCGAACACAGCGACCGCCGCGGCAAGACCGATTCCATTCTGATTCCCCGTAAGCGCGGAGCCGAACTGGTAGATCATAAACGCGATCACATAGGCAAACAGGCACTGATACCCGATAGCAAACCACGTCCACCTGGCAGAATTCATTTCCCTCCTGATGGCGCCGATCGCGGCGAAGCAGGGGGCGCAGAGTAAGTTGAACGCAAGGAAAGCCAAGCCGCTTACCGGCGTAAATGCTGCCGCGATATTCTGATAAGCGCTCCCGGCGCCTCCGCCGTAGAGAATGCCGAGCGTCCCGACAATGTTTTCCTTGGCCACAAGCCCGGTAATCGACGCGACGGCTGCCTGCCAGTTTCCAAATCCGAGAGGACTGAAGATCCACGAAACCGCACTTCCGATCGCGGCGAGAATACTCAAGTCGATCTGCTCCTCCGACAGCATCCGGAATGAACCGTCCACGAATCCGAAATAAGTTGTAAACCAGATCACGATCGTGGAGAGCAGGATAATGCTTCCTGCCTTCTTAATGAAGGACCAGCCGCGCTCCCACATGGAGCGGAGAACGTTTCCGGCAGTCGGCCAGTGGTAGGCGGGCAGCTCCATGACAAACGGCGCCGGGTCTCCGGCAAACATCACAGTCTTCTTTAGCATAACGCCGGAGATAATGATCGCGGCCA
>SFNH01000252.1 GCA_004554205.1 Clostridium sp. | reverse complement strand
GTATAACTTTTTGCAGGTCGTTTTTATGATGTAGGCGTTTACCGAAAAAGCGCGGAAGCTGCTTTGACAGCTTCCGCGCTTTTCGCGTGTCAAAAAAGGGTTCTTGACGCGCTCTGAAATCTGGAAGGACGCTCGTCCTTCCGGATTTCTTATTTCTGCAGTACTATTTTTCGGCTTCGTTCCCGACGGATTTATCGGGAAAATCCGCCATGCTGCGCAGCCCGCGCTTGGCGGCGCTGCGCCGGTATGCCTGCGGGGATACGTTGTGCGTTGCTTTGAACGTCCGGGAGAAGTGGTCCACGCTGTCATAGCCGACGAGCGCGGAGATCTCGTGAATCCGGAGGTTGGAGCCGGTGAGGTATTCCTCGGCGCGGGTCATTTTGATGCCGCGGACGATATCCGTAAAGCTCATGCCCATGTAGTTTTGCAGCATACGGGAGAGATAGGTCTCGTTGTAATGAAACGACTTGGCAAGCGTGCTCAGACGAACGGTGCGGTAGTTCTGCTGTATATACTGCAATATCGCGCCGCAATCGGCACGGGTCGTCTCGTCGCGCCCGGAGCGGAGGACGGCCGCACTCTCGCCGGAGGAGCGGAACACCTCCGCAAGAAACAGCTTTATCCAGCTCATCGAGCAGAGATTGGCCAGCGGCGCTTTGGACGTGCTCTCCTTAACGAGCTGCTGCAGGGCGGATAGCGTGCCGCTCGCCTCAAAGTCCGCCGTCATATACAGATAATTCATTTCGTTCGTGCCGTACAGCGATTCGCGGAAGAAAACGCTCATTTTATCGCTGCACGTCATCAGCGCGCCGAACTGCGCATCAAACGTGGAGCGGCGCATATGCAGCGCAATAACATAAGCGTCGGCCGGGACAGCCATAATGTGCGGCGTGCGCGGCGGAACGATCACAACGCCGCCGAGAGCCGCGGTGAGCGGCGTGCCGTCAAAAAAGATCTCACATACGCCTTTGAGAACAACGATCACGGAGAAGCAGTCGTATTCCGAGGGTTCCGCGCTGAGATAGGAAAAAAGCCGCGTCACGGCAACGTCGCGCCCGGGCGCAAAGATCGCGTCCTCCGCGGAGAGGTGCGCGGCGCCGGTGGAGGTGGTGTTCTGGAGAAAGGCCGTGCCGTCTACCGGCTGGGCGTCGATAACGGCGCAAATCTGGTTAAGAATTTGATGGGGCTTCGATTCCGTCGCGGCAGGAGACGGCGAGGCAGACAAAAGATACTTCTTTTCTATCATCTCAAGCGCTTCTGCGAGCGACGAACACGTGCCGGTATTGCGGAAATTTGCCGAAAGATATTCCTCCAGCTCCTTGACCGTCATCTGGAAGGGGGTCTTTTCCATTGTCAATCCTCCGATAGGGGAAAGGTGGCAGCGAATAAACTATTACACCTGTTCAAATATTTATCGATTATACTATACATGAATTGTTAAGAACGTCAACCCCCATCGTAAAAACTCCATAGTAAAACGGCGAAAAATGTCGCGGGTTTATCACAAAAGGAAAAATTCCACGGATAGTATTGACGCTGTCGGGGTTGTGTTGGCGTTGACCTATTTTCCCGGCCCGTCTCCAGGCAAGTATCGTCGGCACAGGTGAGCTTAACTTCCGTGTTCGGAATGGGAACGGGTGGACCCTCACCGCTAAAAACACCAACTATGGTACACCTTCAGGGACTCGAACCCTGGACACCCTGATTAAGAGTCAGGTGCTCTACCAGCTGAGCTAAAGGTGCATGTAAAGCAAAACTGGTGACCCGTGCGGGAATCGAACCCACGTTTGAGGCGTGAGAGGCCTCCGTCTTAACCGCTTGACCAACGGGCCATTTACCAGGGGTCTGCACCCTGAAAACTGAACAATGGGGGATGAGAAGCAAGGCCGCCCTGCATAAATTAAGTCAAGCCCTCGGGTGATTAGTACCGATCAGCTGAACACGTTACCGTGCTTACACCTTCGGCCTATCAACGATGTAGTCTACATCGACCCTTACCCCATAAAGGGGGGAGATCTTATCTTTGGGGGAGTTTCACGCTTAGATGCTTTCAGCGTTTATCTCGTCCAGACGTAGCTACCCAGCTGTGCCGTTGGCACGACAACTGGTGCACCAGAGGTCTGT
>SFNH01000251.1 GCA_004554205.1 Clostridium sp. | reverse complement strand
TACGGACAGCAGGAAGCCCGCATCGCTAAGATGGCGGAGCAGACAGGACATCTGGAAACGGTCAACGGTGCATTAAAGCGGGGCGAGAACTTACAGCGTGTGATTACCGACGGTGTGATTCTCTTTGGGGGTGTGCTCATGGCGCTTGTGGGGGGAAAGCTTGCAGGAAGCGGCAGCATCACGGGAAGCGAGGCTGTGATTGCTGTGATCGCGCTCGCAAGCTCCTTCGAGCCGACGGCAGCACTCTCGGCGCTGTCGAATAATCTAAACCATACCTTAGCGAGCGGAAACCGTGTGCTGGATATCCTGGAGGAAAAACCGCTCGTGGAGGAAGTGACCGGAAAAGAGGAGACGTGCGGTCAGAATATACACTGCGACCATGTGTCCTTTGCCTACGCGAACATGCAGGCGAGCGGGGAAGAGGACGGACGCGGCGTGCTGCGGGATTTTACGGCGGATTTTACGGAAAAGCGGATTCACGGCATCCTCGGAAAGAGCGGCTGTGGAAAATCGACCCTGTTAAAGCTTCTGATGCGGTTCTACGAGCCGGATGCCGGGGAGATTGTCTACGACGGCACAAAGATCGGAGAGATCAATACGGCGGCGCTGCGCGGCGGTATCTCCTATGTGACGCAGGAGACGTTCCTGTTCCACGACACGGTGGCGGCGAACCTTAGGGTGGCAAAGGAGGATGCCACAAAGGAGGAGCTGGAGCGGGCTGCGCGGGCGGCGTCCATCCATGACCTTATCATGAGCCTGCCGGACGGTTATGAGACGAAGATCGCGGAGCTGGGGAGCTCCCTGTCCGGAGGGGAGCGGCAGCGTCTCGGAATTGCGCGCGCCTTTCTGCACGATGCAGACATCCTGTTCCTCGATGAACCGACCAGCAACATTGACAGCTTGAACGAGGGTATGATTCTGCGCAGCCTGAAAGAGGAATGTGCGGACAAAACGATTCTGATGGTGTCGCACCGGAAGTCCACGATGGGCATCGCGGACGACGTGCTGGAAATGTAGGCAGCCCTCTTGGGCAGTTTTTGAAAAAAATTTAAAATTGCTGCAACATTTTCTTTTTCCCGGTTGTATAGATAGTAGAACGGCAGAAAAGCCGCACAGAAAGGAAGAAGAAATGATGAGAAGAAAAATGATGGCAGCAGTGATGGCACTGGCATGCACGGACCGCGGAGATGTGCAGGTCGATACCTCGCGGATGACAGAAGTGACGGAACAGGCGACGGAAGATATTGTCGGCATCCCCAATCCGTTTCTTACCTGTGAGACCATGGAGGAGGCGGCAGGGCTGGCAGGCTTTTCGATGACGGTGCCGGGGGAGGTACCCGGCTATGAAAAGAGCGAAATCCAGGTGGTTGAGGGCGAACTTTTCCAGGTGTTTTATGTCTGCGGCAACGAGCAGGTCCTGATCCGCAAAGCCGCCGGCAGTGACGACATTACCGGGGATTACAACGATTACAGCGAGACGGATACGGCGGAGGCAAACGGAAGCACGGTGACGCTTCGCGGCGAAGACGGTATGGTGAAGGCGGCATCCTGGCAGAAGGACGGTTACACTTACGCGATCGATGCGACGGAGGGACTCCCGGCAGAGACGGTGCTTAAACTGGTGGAAGAGACAGAATAATGCGGGGAAGGTACAGGAGGAAAGCGTATGACGGCAGCAGTGGCATACAGAGCGCTTCCGGCGTTTGAAAATTGGCTGCGGCGGACATGGGAATATTGGAAAAGCGGCGGAAGGATCTTCTCTGACAGAGGCGTCTCATTCTATGGAAAAGCGGCGGCGCAGACCGGGCATGTGCGTGCCTTTGATGCAGAGCGTGCGCACACCGATGCTGCAGAACGGGAGAATGCACAGGCGAAGCGCCTGCTCGACACCTACGGGAATGCGATGCTGCGGCTGGCGTATTCCTATCTGCACAATTACAGCGATGCGGAGGATATGCTGCAGGAAGCGCTTCTGCAATATCTGAAGAAACGACCGGTCTTTGAGAGCGGGGCGCACGAAAAGGCGTGGCTGTTGACCGTCACAGCCAACCTGTGTAAGAACCGGATCAAATACAACCGGCTGCGTGAGACGGACGAGCTGAACGAGGAGCTTGTCGCAAAAGAGAGGGAGGATCTTTCCTTTGTGTGGGAGGCGGTAAAGTCACTTCCCGCGCCGTACCGGGAAGTCGTTCACCTCTATTACCAGGAGGGCTATGCGACTGCGCAGATTGCGGACATTTTAGAGAGAAAGGAAGCCAGTGTGCGCTCGGATCTGTATCGTGCGCGTGCAAAGTTAAAAGACATCTTAAAGGAGGCGTATGACTTTGAAGAGCGCATATCGTGAAATTATGGATCAGGTAGAAGTCACAGAGGAGATGAGGGAGCGCATCCTTGACGGGGTTGAGAAGAAAAGAGGCGCGCAGAAGGCGGGAAGACGGCGGCACCTAAGAAGCGGCTTATCGCTTGCGGCGTCTCTGGCACTGGTTTTACTTGGAACTGCGGTTGTGCCGCAGCTTTTTGACGGCGGGACAGAGGAACCGCCGCAGGAGCAGACCACGGTCGCAAACGGGATGGAGGATGTGGATTCCGCAAGTGCTCTGTCGGAAAAAGTGGGATTTGAAGTGCGGGATCTTACCGGGCTTTTGTTTACCCCAGACCGCGTCACCTACACGTCGCTCTGGGGAGAGACGGCGCAGATCACCTATGAGGGAGAAAATCAGACGGTCACTTACCGCAAGGCGCCGGGAAAAGAAGATATATCCGGTGATTACAATGTGTACGATACGGTGACGGAGACGGTGGCGGGGGAGACCTCAGTGACCTTAAAGGGAGACGAGGACGGATATGTGCTGGCGCTGTGGACGGCGGACGGATACTCGTATGCACTCTCGCTGGAAAACCCGGTGACGGAGGAGGAGCTGCTAGAAATTCTCGCTTTGAATTTAGAATAGAAAACAGAAATGGAACTGCCGCAATAAGCATAGACCGCTTTTGGGTGATAAGTAATAT
>SFNH01000250.1 GCA_004554205.1 Clostridium sp. | reverse complement strand
CTTATCTCACGAGGAAAGCACGCGGTCGTCCAAAAACGCACGCGCCGTGTATTTCCCGCCGCATTCGCACGGCTCTTTTGTCCGGTAAACTGTCCAGTTCGGAGCAGTATGCCCTTTCGAGCCTCGCGCCTGAACGATTGCCTGCCTTGTCATAGCGTATCCTCCATTCCTTCAAAAACCATTTGTCCCGGCAAAACGCCGTCCTCCATCCATGTATGATATACATCAACTCCCGTTTTCCAAGTCCCGGTCATCCCGCGCTTCCTGCGTTCCACTAGCATCTGATCAAATGCGCGGATATAAGCCGCTTTGATTTTTGGATACTGTGCAAACTCTTTTCTCCGCTCTCCTTTTGCCGCAAGTGGGCATCCAATACATCCGACGCGCTTCCACCCGCACTTGTACATTGGGTTCATGCAGATCTTCTCAGCATCTGCATATCCCCAAATATCGGCGTCCGTCCAGTCAATGATTGGATTTACAACCCGCTTTCCTTTGAGCTGGCAATTCTCCATCATCATGCGGCTTTCGTCGTTGTCGTTCATAAGCGTCAGTCGCTTAGTTTTATTGCTGTGCAGCACTTCCAAAGCTCCGCGGCTTTTCCGTTTCACCGACTCCGCCCAGCGAACACCAGTCGCAATAAACCGTCCTTTCCCGCCACCCTCTTTTAGTTCCGAGCAACAGTATCGCATCCAACGTGTCGGCGGCATCAGTTTGCGCGGAATCAAATTCCACATGGTTACATTCGTTCCGTCTGGGCGCTTGTGCGTATCGATGTTGCATTCTACTCCAGCCAGCTCTAATCGGCGGAAGGTATCCAGCACGTGGCGGACCGTTTCCGGCGCGTCCGCCGTTGTTAGACTGTGCAGCACCTCATATGGAATCCCCGCCGCACCAGCCAGATGCAGCAGCACGTCCGAGTCCTTTCCGCCGGAGTATGTGATTACCAGCGGCTGCTTGTAGAGCCGTAAGCTCATATCCGATGCCACCTTGAGCCGCTCAATCGCGGTTTGTTCTAAGTCCATCGTTTCAGCTCCTCCATCAATGCCTTAAAAATCGGGTATGCCTGCTGCGGCACTACGGCGTTTCCGAGGCATTTAAGTCTGTCCACCCTTGCGGGAATCCCATGAGCCACTCCATAAGGGCGGGGTTCGACTCCCCACCGCTTCCACAGGTCAGGTTTTTCCGCTCCTCCTCCGTGACGACCCCCGCGTCTCTCAGTGCCACCATCTGCCGGAAGTTGTGTGTTCCGCCGCACAGCGGCGCGCCCGTCGTTGGCCGCGGCCACGATAAAGATTCTCTCTCCCTTGTGCAGTCCGCCGACATCCCAAGCCGCAGAACTGTAAGCCCTTGCTTCGTAGCCGACGCCTTGCAGTTCGGAAAGGATTTCCGCAAGCGCAATTCGAACAAGTCCAGAAACGTTCTCACCGACAACGCAACGCGGGCGCAGCTCGGTGATAACTCGGAGCATCTCCGGCCAGAGGTATCGATCATCCCCTTTGCCCTTCTGCTTTCCAGCCACGGAGAAGGGCTGGCATGGGAATCCGCCGGAAATAACGTCAACTGTTCGTAGGCCTGTCCGCTCATAAAAACTCTCCTTTGTAAGCGTCCGGACATCACGCCAGCGCGGCACGTCCGGCCAGTGCTTTTCCAGCACTTTTGTGGGGTAATCGGCAAATTCGCACTGCCCGACGGTCGTAAATCCGGCCCACTCGGCAGCCAGATCAAGCCCGCCGATCCCGGAAAACAGGCTCAGATGCGTCAGCATCGTGCCTCATCCCTCCCCGTCGTCAGCGCGGATGTGGTATACTCTCCTCGTGCTTATAGTGTTATGGGGAAGTGTAGGCTTCTCTGCCCTCGTCCGGCGGCAACCGGGCGAGGGCATTTTTTATCCGATCAGGGCCTCCGGCTTATAGTGGAGCTTCATCGCCTTGGCGTTCTGGTGGTACTCTGGCGCGCTCCATTTGTAGCCCCAGTATTTGGCCGCTGTAAAGATCGCGGCCAGCTCGTCTCCCGCTTGTACCGTAATGCTCTGATTGCGGTACGCGACGGCGTAATAATTTTTCCCTGTGTACCCGGCCTGCGCGATCACGCACTGCCTGCGCGGTGCCCGATCTCCCTGGTAATCTGTGCTATTTTGCCGCATACAAATGTCCCTTCCTTACTTTCCTCCCGGCGTGCGCGATCTCCCGCTGCGCCACGAAATTCAGCTCCTGCGCGTGCTTCTCTGCGAGCTGCTTTTGATAGATGTGC
>SFNH01000249.1 GCA_004554205.1 Clostridium sp. | reverse complement strand
CAAAAAAGCCATTCCTTACGGAATGACTTTTTGTTTTGGTGGAGATAAGCGGGATCGAACCGCTGACCTCATGACTGCCAGCTGCGATCGGTTCGTGATTTCTGGAGATTTTGAGTACAATACGTCCGTTTAGTCAGTAAAAAGTGCGGGATTTCACAAGATTCTATCCATTGCGTCCACACGCTTTCGCGCACGCTTGGGTCACAATCTGGGTCAGGGGATAGGGGAGCAGTTCTGCCGGAGTGGACATGGATTGTAACTTGAATTTTGTCGATAGTCAAGTCATAAGAGCTTGAAACAAAAATTCAGAATGTCCGAATCTGCATGACCCTCAGAGGAATAGCAGGCATAGATGACAGCGTTCATTCTTTATCACCTTCGCCGCTTTCTAACGCAAGCTCTGTCAATTCACGCAGCTTACTTTGCAGGATGGCTTTATCAGGCAGATGCAAAGTGTAATCTGCAACCATTGTCGGAGACATAGACCTGCTGAGCGCATATTCGACTAGTCTGCAACGAGGAAGGCAAGCTGGAAGGTCTGTCCCTGAACCGCGCTCTGCGGGATGAGGACGGTGACATCTACAGCTTCTTAAAACTCCGAAATGCTGCAGCGGCAAGGGGGCTGTGCCTTGAGCGGCAGCGTGCATTGATACTGTGAACCGAACAGATTATTGTCACGGACACAGACCTGAACGGTAGATTGCTACCAAACAGAATTTGTAAATGCAAACCTCAAAGCAGTTGGCTCCCTGCACGCCTTCTATCCTACGGCCTGTGTCAGCACACATGCCGTTGTGCTTTGCGACATGAACGGCAGGCAAATGCCGTTCTCACCCGCGCCGACCAGCAGCTCCGTGCCGCTTGGGCTGATCAGGAGGGGATAGGTCTCAGACATATAAAACGGTCCATCCGAGGTCTCATAGCGATTACCGCCCACAAGCGACAAGCTGAGCGTCACATAGCTCGGTCCGTCCATCACCGACTCGATCGTCCAGAAGCCGCTCCACATCTCTTCAAAATCGCTGCTGCCCTCGTAGCTCCACTCCAGATCGACAGAGCCTCCGCTCTCATCATCGTGATAGAAGCGAAGAGAAAAATACGCAACGCGGTCTGTCTGCCCTACCATCGTCTGATAGAACCAGCCCATACCGTAGCTTTCCGAGCCTGCAAGAGAGAGTGCGGTCACGCCACCCCAGCCGTCAGCAAGCCACTGCGCAAGACTCGGCGGTGCATACTGCCAGGTATACTCCGTAAAGTCCCAGATGTGGTAATCATACGAAAGCGCCGGCGCAAGTCTGCTTTCCGCGTTGAGACCCGGATACCACTCGTAGGTATTGTTGCTGTCGGTGATGAATAGCTGTGTGTCCGCCTCGTATGCCACACCGTCGAGATTTGCAAAGAGCAGCACCGGCTCGCCGGTCTCCGAGCGATAGAGAACCTCCGTCACTTCTTCTTGCTGTGTCTGTGCATTCCACTGCACACGGTTGATCGCAAGCGTCGCGTTCTCATCAACCGGCACGATGCAGTACAGATGTCCCGCGCCGCCGATGATATGCTCCTCGTCGATCTCCGCGATGAAGGGGTATTTGAGCAGCATGGCCTCGTTGGTTTCCCACAGCCACGCGGGGAAGCCCGCCTCGAAGCCCTCGTCAAACAGCCCGCCGACATAACCGAGATACGCCGCGCCGAACATCACGCCCGTCACGTCGATCCGGTCGCGCAGCCATCCAAGCGAGGTCTCTGCCTCCTGCGAAAATCCGTACTGTACCGGCTGTGTTTCCGTCGCCTCGTCGCGTGACACGCGATCACTCATGTCGCTCTGCGATATCGCTTCTTCCGGCTGTCTCTCCGGTGTTTTTTTATCGGCCTTTGTGAGAAGATCAACCTTATCTGTACTCATTTGGGGTTCGTCCGACTCCGTTTGCGTCTTCTGCGCACAGGCACAGAGGGATAACAACAGAATCAGCGCCAGCATTAGTGCGAATACTCGTCTGAGTGTTGTTTTCATGGCCGCTCCTTTCAGAATTTTCCGCTTCGGCCGGAACCGCCACCGCCAGATTCGCTGTGACTGCTTCCGCTGCTGGAAGAGCTGCGCTCGATCTTCCGACTGGAGGTCGTCTTATGGGTAAAACAATCTGTTTGCTCCGTAAGCCGGAGTCCCGCGGAGACGTAGGCGTTCGCGGTTGCTTTTTTTGATACAGTGTCCATTTTCTGCCATATCACAGCGACGACCGCGGCTGCTGCCAGTATAGAAAGACCGATCACGATAAGGATCGGAATAAACAAGCTCGCCCGGACGGGCTTTCCTGCGGAAGCCTTTTCCAGATAGACGCTGCATTCTTTGATGTAATCCTCAAAGCCGCCGTACCAGTCGTTCTCACCGAAATTATCGAGAAATACCTTTTCCAGTTTCTGCTGACCATAGCTGTTGAACGCATACTCACAGCGTGAGCCGTAGCAGAACATTGCCCAGTCGCGGTCATCCATGCTGAGCAGGAGCATGATCCCGTCGCGGTTCGGTCCTTCGCCCATGGTGTATTCA
>SFNH01000248.1 GCA_004554205.1 Clostridium sp. | reverse complement strand
TGATACGCCCCAGCGGTAGGACGCTTCCCGTATGGAGATATAGCCTTTTATCCCGCCCATATCGCACCTCCGCACAAATAAAATCTCACAGAGTACATTGTATACGAATATCAGAAGAAAAGCAAGTAAGCAATGCCAGCTTGATATGCTCCATGTCAATGGGATTTTCCACCTCGGCGGCGCTGAGGCAGGCGGCCAGATTCTGGATGCCCACGTCAATGGAATATTCCGGGTCGGTGATCCCGTTGGGGCTGTTAGGATAGCGGGTGTTATAGCCGCACTCTGACGCCTGCATGGGGTCATTCCCCCGGCCTCCGGATTCCTGCATCATGACCGCTTTGATCAGCTCCACATATTCGGGGATACCGTGCTGCGCGGCATATTGCCGGATCAAAGGTTCGTAGGCTTCCACCTCGGCGCTGACAGGGGTATAGGAATTACTGCTGCTCCCGCCGCCGAACAGGGAAACCGCACAGCCCAGCAACACAATGATCAGGATAATCACCACGGCAATCCAGCCCCCAGCCAACAGAGCGGTAATCAGCGCCTTTGTACCGGCGATGATCGCCTTAACTGCGGAGACAGTGGCTTTGGCCGTGGCTTTCGCGGCTTCTGCGCTTTTTCTGGCTGCGGCCTTTGCCGCCTGCGCCGCCCGGTAAGAGGCTTTTGCAGCGGTCTGGGCGGATTTTTGTGCCGCCTGTGCCGTGACCTGGGTGGTTTTCACGGTGGTGCGGGCTGTCTGTTCCGCCGTCTTGATGGAACGTTGGGTCGTTTTGACCGTACCCTTTGCGGATTTTACCGTGGCTTTTCCGGTGGATTTTGCCGTCTGCCTGATACCTTTGCGGCCCCGGTCTGCGGTTTTGATTGCCGAGGGTTTTCTGTTTGTTGACCTGATCGACAGTCTGGCAGTATCACCGGAACCGGTTGAAGTAGAAACCGGCTCCGGTGAATGGGCGGCATTGGCGGCCTTTTGCTTTGCCGTTTTCTCCGCCTGTTTTTGCGCTGCTCTTTTCGGCTGGTCAGCCTTTGTCTGTTCCATCTGCTCCCGGACAGCGGCAACATTGTCCTTTGTGGTTTTTACCGCTTATCAAGCTGGTGGGCAGCCTCATAAGCGGCGGTTTCCACACCGCCTGAAACACGATCCGCCGCGTATTCTTCCGGTGCGCTCTCCGCAGCGTACACGCCATGCTCGGCTTTGTCCTTCGTGCGGACATACGCCTGCTTCATACGCTCCCCGGCTACCGCCGCTTTGTCCAGTGTCTTAATCGTGCCTTTGACAACATCCCGTGTTTTAATCTCTCATAATAGCTGTCGATAAGGCTCTGTGCTTCTTTCATCGTGATTTTGCCTTCAATATTCTGAATGGCAGTATCAATCAAATATTCCTTAAATGGATCTTTTTCCATATCCACTACCTCGCTTCATACCATAATACCAAAGTTGCAAAACGGACAAGTTATTGCGTCCTTATAGACTTCTTTCTCGCAACGAGGGCATGTAACATATTCTTCATTTTTTATATCTTGCATATGTTTATTCTCCTTTACCAATTCCTGATTTGCATTTCCATTCATTTTTAAAAATGGGCAACTCCGATTGGAATTGCCCACTCATTGCACTAATTATGCGATTTTTTCTTGCGGCAGAAAAAGCATATCCCGCCCGGTGTTCGCCAACAGCGCAGAGTACCATACCCGCTCCTTCTTATCCAGAACGAACACCGCGTCCACCGCACCGCTGATCCCCGTTGTCCCGGAGAGACGGTTCACAGGATCCCGGTCACCCTGCTTTCTCAAATGGTGTACCAGCAGAATGGTGATCCCATACTGGTCGGCAATGCGTTTCAGCCGCTGCATATCCTGATAATCACTTCTCCATCTTGTTTCTCTTCATCATTTCCTTGTTATCCCGAATTTGTCCGGGAGACGTTCCTTTTAGCGTGCCCTTACATACTTATGAAGGGTTCTGCGTACAGCGCCGGGGCCTGCGTAGAGCTCCTTGACCA
>SFNH01000247.1 GCA_004554205.1 Clostridium sp. | reverse complement strand
TAGGTTCCGAGGACGCTCGCGATCCTCGCTTTTGTTGTTCTTGTGAATGGGTACAGCTTTTTCCCGTGTATTGATTTTGAGCTTCCGATGTGTCGGAACCTCATGCCTTTAATATATCCGATAAACTGGAATTTTGCAAGCCTTTTTTGAAAAAAAGTTCCGAAAAGTTGGAAACTGCTTGAAAAAATCATATTTTTCCGATATAATGGAAATTACAAGAGAGGAGGCGAAAAAGATGGAAAACATGCTCAGTAGGATCCTGGAGTCCAGAAAAATGAGCGCGAACGAGCTGGCAAAAAAGTCAGGAGTTCCGAAGTCGACCGTATACAATGCGGTAAACGGGGACGTCGATGGATCAAAAATCAGAGTAGAGCACGCGATCAAGTTCGCGGAGATCCTTGGCGTTAGTGTTGAGGAGTTGTATGGCAAGGCTGTCCCGGAGCCCACACCTGAGAGCAAGGCCTTGACAAGCGACGAGCGCGATCTGCTGGATGCCTGGAGAGGCGCCACTGATGCCGCACGAGAGTCGGCGATGATGGTGCTCCGGTGCAACCCGGCGCCGGTTGTGAAAAAAGAGGCGGCAATTTGATCGTCGTCGATTTCACGCGACACAAAAGAGGCCCGCGATAAAAAGCGGGCTGACTTTGTGTAAATATAACGAGAGGAGGCGATTGCATGGACCAAATTGGTGTGATCTATGCGCGTTTCTCCAGCCACGCCCAGCGCGAGGAGTCGATTGAGGACCAGCTCAGAGAGTGCCACGCCTTCGCGGAGCGCAACGGGATCCGGATCGTCGAAGAATACTGTGACCAGGCCCTCACCGGAAAAACGGACGCAAGGCCGGCATTCCAGCGTATGGTTAGAGACTCTGCAAAGGGCCGTTTCAGCATCGTGATCACCTATAAGGTGGACCGCTTTGCCAGGAACCGGTACGACTCGGCCACATACAAGGCCAGGCTCAAGAAAAACGGCGTCCGGGTGCTCTATGCAAAAGAGACGATACCAGACGGGCCGGAAGGGATCATCCTGGAGAGCGTTCTGGAAGGATATGCCGAGTATTATTCCGCGAACCTTGCGCAAAACATCACGAGAGGGCTGGAGGGAAATGCTTTGAATTGTAGGACAAACGGCGTCGTGGTTTTAGGATATAAAAAGAGTGACGACGACCATTATGAGATAGACGAGACGACCGCGCCGATCGTGCGCGAGATCTTCGAGAAGTATGCGGCCGGAGTCAAACAGATGGAGATCTGCGAGGAGCTTAATGCCAGGGGCCTCAGGACGACGCGCGGCGGGCCGTTTAATAAAAATAGCCTTGTGCGCATCCTAAAAAATCGGAAATATATCGGCGAATACCATTACATGGACGTCACTGTACCTGGTGGCATGCCGGCTATAATATCCGTCGAGCTGTTCGAGGACGTACAACAAAAGCTCAAGAGAGGTAGACGCGCCCCGTCGAAGGACTGGAGCTGCGCGGACTTCCTTCTCACCGGCAAGCTGTTCTGTGGAGAATGTGGCGAGCCTATGGTTGGCACATCTGGCCATGGCCGGAGCGGCCGCAAGTATAATTATTATATATGCGGGGCAAAAAAGCGCCGCCAGGGATGCAAAAAAGAAAACGTGGCCCAGGATTGGATCGAGGAGGTTGTTCTGACGTACACGATGGAAGTCGTGCTCCAGGACGACACGATCCAGGAGATCGCTGACGGCGTGATGGACTTCCTGGCCAGAGAGGCAGCAGACGACGGCGTTCTGGTCAGCCTGGAAGCCCGGCTGGCCGAGGTCAAAACATCGGTCAAAAACTTAATGAAGGCGATCGAGGCCGGGATCATTACGAAGGCAACGACCGAGCGCATGATGGAGCTGGAGAACGAGCGTGTCGAGCTCGAGGATGCGATTGCGCTCGAGAAAATAAAAGAGCCAGAGATCGAGAGGGATCAGGTGGTTTTCTTCCTGGAGAAGTTCCGGGACGGAGATCTGAACGATCCGGCTTTTCGGTTGAGGC
>SFNH01000246.1 GCA_004554205.1 Clostridium sp. | reverse complement strand
TTTACGGCATATGCCGTTCACTGGCGTATGAAGAATAGATACGAGGAAGAGGCGCGTCTTGCCGAGACGGATGTACACCCGTTACATTTCCTGCGGGTAAATGTGACTGTGCAGCAGTTTGAGGACTTCTACGAGGCGTTTGACATTCAGCCGGGCGACGGGATGTATCTGGCGCCGGAGAAGCGGATTCCGGTGTGGTGAGATGAGAAAGAAATGGAGAACGAGATATGAGTGAAGCGGTAATCGCACTGAGAGGAGTGCAGAAGAGCTACGGAAAGCATCAGGTGCTGAAATCGGTGAACCTTCAGGTAAATAAGGGTGATATATACGGTCTTGTCGGAAAAAACGGCGCGGGGAAGTCGACGATCTTTAAGGTGATCCTCGGGCTGTCGGAGTATCAGGCAGGTGAGCTTTTTATAAACGGCGGAAGCGGCGCCCGTGAAATTGAGGAGGGGAGGCGGCATATCGGCTTTTTGGTGGGCACAAATTTCTTCCCCTATATGACAGGAAAGCAGAACCTTGAATATTACCGTACACTAAAGGGAATCAAGGATAAAAATGAGGTGGACCGGGTTTTAAAGGTGGTGGAGTTAGACCATGCGAAAGGGGCCTTTAAGAATTATTCCCTGGGCATGCGCCAGCGGCTCGGCATTGCAAGCGCCATTCTGGGAAACCCGGAGATCCTGATCTTAGATGAGCCGACAAACGGCCTTGACCCGCAGGGGATCGCCGATGTGCGCAACCTTGTAAAGAAGGTGAATGAGGAATACGGCATGACCGTCATCATCTCCTCCCACATCCTGGGAGAGCTGCAGAATACGGCGCACCGTTTCGGAATTGTCAATGACGGTGTGATCGCGCGGGAGATCTCCACGGAGGATCTGATGGCGGAGACAAGATCGGTGCGGATTTCCGTAGATGATCTGGAGCGTGCAGAGGAGGCTTTAAAGGCTGCCGGCGTTAAGATCACCGGCGAGGTTCAGGAGAGCCGGTCGTTAGAGGACTACTACTTTAATCTTGTGGGAGGTGAGCAGGATGCGTAATTATATCCAGGCCGATTTAAAGAGGATTTTTAAGAGGATTCCGCACATCGCTGTCATGGCGCTGTTAAATGTGATCCTGGCGGGCGTAGTGCTCAATACATACAGAACAAACTGGAATTCTGTGTTTTACCTCCTCGGCGGAGAGCTGTTTCTCCAGGTCATGCCGCTGGTTGTAGGTCTGCTTGACCTAAGCGCCGTATACGGAGATGATTTCAGGGCAAAGACCATGCAGGTGGCGATCGGAAGCGGCCTGTCAAGGACGCGCATCGTTTGCGCAAAGCTGATCGAGATGGCGGTCATTGTATTCCTTGATCTTTTAGAGCTCACGGTCTTTTTCTTAATAATCGGAGCAGTCTTAGGCGCGGGAGTCAATGGGGCGCAGGTCGCAGAGCTTTTCGGAAGCATGCTTATGAGCGCTCTTGCGATGGTCGCCTTCACGAGCCTGACGATGATCCTGGCGTTTTTCAGGCAGGGGGTCGGCCTGGCAAACCTGCTCTATCTTGTGCTTAATGTGGGTCTTGTCACGCAGCTTCTGTCGCTTGTGCTCGGAATCGAGGCAGTGGACCGGCTCGTCGGGCGCTTTCACCTGATAAACCTTACGCTTTACCGGCTTTTAGAGACAGCCCGCTCCCGGTTGATGCTGGGCACCTTTGATGTGAAAGCATTTTTAGGCATTGCCGTCTATATTGCTCTTGGCATTGCGATCACCTCGATGATGTTTAAAAAGCGGGAGCTGGAGTTTTAAATTTTTATAATGCAAAATTTATAATATTGTGTTGACAAATAATATTATATAGTGTATAGTATTGAGCGTAGCAGTAATATACGCCATATAATATTAGGAAGTGAAAGGCAGACTGCATATGGTATTTAATACAGGCGCGGCGCTTCTTGATGCAGTTGTCCTGGCGGTCGTATCAAGAGAGCAGCAGGGGACCTACGGCTACAAGATCACTCAGGATGTGAGAGAA
>SFNH01000245.1 GCA_004554205.1 Clostridium sp. | reverse complement strand
TTCGGCATCTCGCCGCCCGCTCCGGAATCCGTCTCCGAGCTGCTTCGGCTGGAAAACAAAAGCCTCCGCATCCAGCGCGATCAGCTTCGAAAATCCCTGCGTATGCACCGGCTTGTGACGCTTATCCTGCTCAGCATCGTTGCGCTTTGTGTGCTCTCTCTTCTGATCGATCTCCTGAGCCCAACCCTCGGTTGGTTCCGTGCATAAAAAATAGCCGCCCCGGCGCACTGCCGGAGCGGTATCTTTGGAGGTTTATATGGATCATGGTCTGAATCTCGCCAACGTTGTGATTTACGCCCGGTATTCATCCGCCGGCCAGAACGATCAATCCATCGACGGCCAGCTTGCCAAATGCCGCGAGTACGCTCAGCATCGCGGTTTCCGCGTGGTAGGTGAGTATTGTGATCGTGCGCTGTCCGGCCGATATGCCGAAACGCGCCCGGAGTTCCAGCGGCTCGTTTCGGATAGCTCCAAACATGCGTTTGAGTATGTGCTTGTCTGGAAGCTTGACCGGTTTTCCCGGGACCGCTACGACAGCGCCATTTACAAAAAGAAGCTCCGCGCGAACGGCGTGCGCGTCCTGTCCGTCACCGAGGGAATCGACGAAAGCAGCGAAAGCGTCCTCCTCGAGGCCATCTTGGAGGCCATGGCGGAGGAATATTCCCGGCAGCTCGCGCAGAATGTCAAACGCGGGATGCGCCAGAACGCCGAAAAAGCGCTGAGCCTCGGCGGAATGCCCCCGCTCGGATATGATGTTGTATCCAAGCGCTACACGATCAACGAGTCCGAGGCTCAGATCGTGCGCTTTATCCATGAGCGCTACGCCGCCGGGGCCTCGCAGAAACTCATTGTTGATGAGTGCCGGCAGCGCGGCTATTTCGCCAAGCGTGGGAATGAGCTGACGATTGGAGCCGTCAATCGCATCCTGCGCAATCCCAAGTACGCCGGAACATATGTTTGTGATGATCTTGTCCTGGAGGACGCGATCCCAGCCATTGTCTCCAAGCCGCTCAAGCAGCAGGTGCGTGACCGGCTTGCAGCCAGCGCAAAGGCCCCCGGCCACGCAAAGGCAAAGGTGGAATACCTCCTGCACGGCAAGCTCTTTTGCGGGGAGTGCGGCGCGCCCATGATAGGGGAGTGCGGCCGCGGTAAGAACGGCACCACGCATTACTATTACACCTGCGCAGCCCGTAAAAAATCCCACTCCTGCAAAAAGCGCAACGAGCGGAAATTTGAACTGGAAAAATATATTGTGGAGTATATCAGTATGTATGTCCTCACTGACGAGTGGATCAACACCGCCGCCGAGCGTGTTGTTGCCGAATACGCCCGTAGCTATGCCGCATCCGGCATTAAGCCGTTGGAGCGCCAGATCCGCGAGGCTGACAAGGAGCTGGATGCACTGGTCGACACGCTGATAAAAACGGCCTCTGCGACGGCCATTGCAAAGATCAATGATCGCATCGAGGCGGCGGAAGCCAAAAAGCGCACGCTGGAGGCCGACCTTGCGACTCTCCGCATCGCCAGCCGCGTAGAGATCCGCAAAGAGGATATCGTCGCATGGCTCGATCAGTTCCGCGTCGGCAGCTCCAGCGACCCGGAATACTGCAAAAAAATCATTGAGCTGTTTGTGAACGCTGTGTACATCTATGATAATCGCATCAAAATGTTTTTCAACGTCCGCGACTCCGCACAGATCACATACCCCGAAATGCTGTCTTTAGATGGCTTGGAGTGTTCGGATTTTGATTTGTCCGGTGTACCAGATGATGCCTTATCCGAAAAAATCCTGTTTATCAACGGTATAATCGGGATGCTTGTTCGCCGATAAGGCGCAGCCCCTCTCCGATTAGGAGAGGGGCTGCTTTTTATTTCACAATGCACCTGTAATACGCGCAAAGCTTTTCCTCCGGGCCGGGGCCGTCCTTGTCCATCAAGAACGCCCGTGCCAGCTCCGCGTAGAACTCCGGCACGTTGACTCCGAACTTCCGCGCCACATCGTAGTAGTCCGAGTA
>SFNH01000061.1 GCA_004554205.1 Clostridium sp. | reverse complement strand
TTGCGGAGGCGAAAAAGCCTGTGGAGACGGAGATTTCGGGACAGCGTATCGCGGTGATCGGTGCGACGCGGGTCGTGCCGGACTACAGATGGACCGCGCTTGACGATCGCCCGGGGATGCTCTCCGCCTACGAGTCGGTTTCCGAGGCGCTCTTAGAGGAGATCAGGGTGCAGAAGCAGGCGGGAAAGCTCACGGCGGTGTATGTGCACTGGGGGATTGAGCGCGATGAGAAGCCACAGGAATATCAGCGGGCGATGGCGAAGCAGTACATCGACGCGGGGGCGGACATCGTGATCGGAAGCCATCCGCATGTGCTGCAGGGGATTGAATATTACCGGGGTAAGCCGATCGTATACAGTCTGGGCAACTTCGTGTTCGGCAGCTCGATTCCCCGGACAATGCTCCTTGAGGTGACGGTGGAGCCGGACGAAGCTTATGCGGATGTGCCGCTTCTCAGCCTGCGCGTGCTTCCGGGGACCTCCGCGGCGGGCCGCACCCGCATGCTCTCGGACGAGGAGGAGCGCCGGGAATTCTACAGGTATCTTGAGGGAATCTCCTTCGGCGTGACGATTGCGTCCGACGGAACGGTTACTCCGTAGAGAAAACATGAAAAGACTTGAGTTTCCGCATTTTTGGGTTACACATGATTTCCTGATTCATATAGCATTCACACACCGGAAAAAAAACATTTCCTTTAATTTGTATGCCCCTTCCGGACATAAATGTCCGTAATTGGCACACAAATTTTTGTAAATGTTTTTTCAACGGTGCATTTCATTGCTATATGGACAGGAAATCATACATAGGTTACAAAATGCGGAAACTCAAGATAAAAAGAGTATTGTCGGGGCGGCTGTAAATGTGATAAACTGTGTATAAGGCGGCAGGGGCGCGCTGCTATAACCTTACTGTGAGGGAGACCGGTGAATGATTTTGCGAGCTTGCGAGAAAAATCATTGCATCCGGCGACCGAACGCTGCTATAACCTTACTGTGAGGGAGACCGGTGAATGATTTTGCGAGCCTTGCGAGAAAAATCATTGCATCCGGCGACCGAACAAAAAAAGAATACTTTGGCAGCGCGCAGGATCTTACGCTGAACTGTTACGAAAAATGATATCAGGAGGGGCGGAAGCATGAAACTTACAGAGACATTAGAACTTCTTAAATCGGGTCAGGCGAGGGATCTGATGGTGAAACTTTACGGCGAGAAAAAGGAGGCGGAGAATACCGCGCGCTACTGCCATGTCGCGGAAAAATTCCGGGAGGTATACGGCGACAAGGATATCCTTTTGTTTAGCTCGCCGGGAAGGACGGAGATCAGCGGCAATCATACGGACCACAACCACGGCAAGGTGCTGGCGGGCAGCATCAATCTGGACTGCGTGGCGGCCGCGGCAAAAAATGATTCATCGAGGGTCAATATCGTCAGCGAGACATTTGACCAGGAGTTTTCCATTGATTTAAACCGTCTGGAGCCGAGCGAGAAGAAGGCGGGGACCGTCGATCTGGTGAAGGGTCTTTTAAAGGGCTTTGTGGAATCCGGCTATGAGATCGGCGGCTTTGACGCGTACATCACGAGCAACGTGATCAGCTCCGCCGGCGTGAGCTCCTCCGCGTCCTTTGAGATGCTTTTGTGCTCGATCTTAAACCGGTTTTTCAATGACGGGCGCATGGACACGGTCGCCTACGCGCACATCGGGAAGTTCTCCGAGAATGTGTACTGGGACAAGGCTTCCGGCCTGTTAGATCAGATGGCATGCGCGGTGGGCGGTCTGATCACGATTGATTTCCTTGAGCCGACGGCGCCGGTGGTGGAGAGGATTGACTTTGATTTCGCATCCCAAAACCACAGCCTGATCATTGTCCAGACGGGAAAGGGCCACGCAGATCTGAGCGCGGATTATTCCTCCGTCCCGAATGAGATGAAGAAGGTGGCGCAGTACTTCGGAAAGGAGGTCTGCGCGGAGCTGACGGAAGAAATGCTGATCGACAATTTAAAGGAAGTGCGCGCCTATGCGGGCGACCGCTCCGTGATGCGCGCGCTGCATTTCTTTGAGGAGAATAAGCGGGTGGACGCGGAGGTGGCCGCTCTTAAGGAAGGGCGCTTTGAGGACTTCCTCGCGGGCGTCACGGCCTCCGGCAATTCCTCCTGGAAGTGGCTCCAGAACTGCTACACCACGTCAGACGTGCAGGAGCAGGGTATCTCCATCGCGCTGGCGCTCACGGAGATATTTATTGAAAAGAAGAAAAGGGGCGCGTGCAGGATTCACGGGGGCGGCTTCGCGGGCGTGATCATGGCGATGCTGCCGAATGATATCGTGGACGAGTATGTGGCGTACATCGAGAAGGCGATGGGCGAGGGGAGCGCATACCGCATGAGCATCCGGCCATACGGGGCAATCTGTGTCAATGACAAAATTTAAAAAGTGCCTCATTGTCTGCTTAAATGTAGCTTTGCTTCTGGGGTGCGTCGGGATCGTGCTTTTTGTGAGGCGGCTCTCCGGGGAGTATGAGCCGGGAAATCAGGAAAAGCCCGCACAGGCAGCCGTCAAGGAGGATTATGACGGCGGCGGGCAGGACGATGCCGCAGATGGGGCGGGCGAGAGCGGACAGAAGGAGGAGCCCTGCGGGGAGCAGGACTGGGAGAAGCTTGAAAAGGAGCGTCAGGCGTGGCTTTCAGAGTACCGCAGATGGCGCCTTGAAAATCAGAAGAAACGGGGCTCACCTGACGATTTCAGTCAAAAACAGAGCGAGGAGCCATACGAGCCGCCGACCTTGATGCTGGCCTCCGATCTCCATTATATAAGCGCCGCGGCCCATGACGACGGGGAGGCGTTCCGCCGTATGGTGAGGGGGGATGACGGCAAGGTCAGCCAGTACAGTGATGTGATCGTGGATGATCTGCTCCGGGAGGCAGAGACACTTAAGCCCTCCGCGCTTTTGCTGACGGGAGACCTCGCGCTCAATGGGGAGCGGGTGAACCATGAGGCGCTGGCAGAAAAGCTTCGCGGGCTTCAGGAAAAGGGCGTGCAGGTACTGGAGAATTTAGCCGGCGGCGAAGAATTTTACGAGATCTACCATGAGTTCGGATACGATCAGGCGCTCAGCCGCGATGAGGCGTCGCTAAGCTATGTCTACGCGCTGGATGAGAAGCACCGGCTTTTACTGTTAGATTCCTGCCGGTATGAGGACGGCTATCATGTCGGGGGCCGAATCCGCCCGGAGACGATCGTCTGGATCAGGGAGCAGCTTGAGCGGGCGAGGGAGGAGCAGATTCAGGTGACGGTCGCGGCGCACCACAATCTGCTGCAGGAGAGCAGGCTTTATACGGCTGACTGTACCTTAGAGAATAGCCGGGAGATCACAGAACTTCTTGAAAGCTATGAGATTCCGCTCTATATCAGCGGACATCTTCACGCACAGCGGATCAAAAGACATAAGGAGGAGCCGGGCGAAGCGCCGGGAACCTACAATATCTCCGAGATCGTGCTGAGCCCTTACGCGCTTCCTCCCTGTCAGTACGGGCTTCTTTCGTGGAATGAGTCCGACGATATGGAATTTGTCACACGGAGAGTCCCCGTGAGCGAATACGCGAGAGAGCGGGGCAGCGAGGACGCCTTTTTGCTGGAGTTTGACCGCAGGGGGCCGGAGTTTGTAAAGGAGATCATCCGGGAGCAGGTTATGAAAAAAATAGACAGTGTGCCGGATGATTTAAAGGAAAAAATGGCAAGACTGTATTCAGAGCTGTATTTTGACTTCTGCCACGGCAACCGTCTGCGCGGCGACGAGGTGAAAAGTACGAAGGCATACCGCCTCTGGGAGCGGGTCGCGCCGGACAGCAGGTATGTGGCTGAGATGCGGGCAATGATGGCGGATGTGAGTACAGAGCTGCATGACTGGGGCAGGCTTTCGGGACCGGGGGCGGACGTCCCGCCGTAGGCGCGAAGCCTGCCGCAAGATACATCATTTATTTATATGAAAAGAGGTAACTGTTCAGTAGGTCTGCGCATTTACTGCGCTGACCGTAAGAAAACGTAGCGGAAGCAGGCAAAAATCCCATTGCCGAAGGCAATTTTCATGGATTTTTGCCCGTAACTGTGAAGGTACTGAACAGTTACGGAAAGAGGAAAAAATCGTGACTTTCAGAAAAATTCAGAATCCAATCCTGGAAAAATTAGCGGAGTACGGGCTGATCACCATGAGCGTTTTGATCATAGTGATCGGAATTTATTTTTTCAAATTCCCAAACAATTTCGCGTTCGGAGGCGTGACGGGTTTTGCGACCGTGATAAGCAGGGTGACAAACTGGAATGCGAGTGATTTTACTTTTATCGTCAGCACCACGCTTTTAGTGATCGGTTTCTTTTTTCTGGGGACGGCGGTAGGCGTGAAGATCGTGTATGCGAGCCTTCTAACGTCGTTTGGCCTCTCCATGCTGCAGCGCGTCTACCCCATCTACGAGCCGATCACGCAGGAACCGATGCTCGAACTGGTGTTTGCCATCTTCCTTCCGGCGTTCGGCTCAGCAGTTCTGTTTAACATCGGCGCCTCAAGCGGCGGTACGGATATTATTGCGATGATCCTTAAGAAATACACGAGCATGAACATCGGGACGGCGCTGCTGTTTGTGGATCTGGCGGCGGTCGTGCTGGCGTTTATCATCATCGGGCCTACGACGGGGCTTTATTCTCTGCTCGGACTTATGGCGAAGTCCCTCGTCATCGACAGCGTGATCGAGAATATCAATATGTGCAAGTGCTTCAGCATCATCTGCGATGAGCCGGATCCCATCTGTGAGTTCATCATCCATGAGCTGAACCGCAGCGCCACGGTCTATGAGGCGCAGGGCGCGTTTTCGCACAACAAAAAGACGGTGATCCTGGCGACGATGAAGCGCGCCCAGGCTGTGCGGCTGCGCAATTACATCAAGCGCGTGGAACCGGATGCATTTATCCTGATCTCCAATTCGAGCGAGATCATCGGAAAGGGATTTTTGAACAACTGAAAATTCCCCCGCATACAGTAGAAGTATCAGAGCAGTTCTGCCTTGCTGTCTGCATCAAGGGGGATTTTTATGGAAAGGAATGAGAATGTGTCCGACGTGCTGTGCACGGCGGCGCAGAAGGAATATATCGAGCGGGAGAAATTTCATAAGAGAAAGGTGGCAATCTGCCGCGTCATGCTGCTTGTGCTGCTGCTTGCCGTCTGGGAACTCTGTGCGAGGCTGGGGATCATAGATGATTTCATTTTCAGCTCTCCGTCCAGAGTTTTCTTCTGTTTCCGGGATATGGTGGCGGACGGGAGCATCTTTGTCCATGTGGGAATCACGTTGATCGAGACGCTGGTAAGCTTCGCGATCGTGGTGGCGGTGGGAATCTCCGCGGCGGTGCTTTTGTGGTCGAGCCGCAGTGCTTCGGAGATCCTGGAGCCCTACCTCGTCATGCTCAACAGCCTCCCGAAGTCCGCCCTCGCCCCGATCCTCATCGTCTGGCTGGGAAATCATGTATCGACGATCGTGGTGGCGGCGGTGTCGGTGGCGGTCTTTGGCTCTATCCTGACGCTGCACAATGGATTTTCCAGTATGGATAGCGACAAGATCAGGCTGATCTATTCCCTGGGCGGAAACCGCCTTGATGTGCTTACGAAGGTGCTCCTGCCGGGTTCGGTGCCGCTCATCATCAGCAACATGAAGGTCAATGTGGGGCTCTGCCTGGTCGGGGTGATCATCGGGGAATTTCTCGCCGCGCAAAAGGGGCTCGGCTACCTCATCATTTACGGGAGCCAGGTGTTTAAGCTTGACCTTGTGATGATGAGTATTGTGATTCTCTGTATCGTATCGGCGCTTCTGTATCAGGGGATCTCGTGGCTGGAGAAGAAGGTCTGCTAATAGGAGGCTGCGGCAGGATGCACTCCTGCCGCAGTTCTGATTTTTATGCCTGAAGCATCTGCCACAGTTGATTGAAATAGGAGGAGAACTCCGGGGCGTTCCGGCGCTTTAAGGGGCTGTCATAGCAGGCGTCGAAGGTGACGGGAAGGACGGCTTTTACCTGGCCCGGTCTCGCGGAGAGTACGATGATGCGATCCGCCACACTGATCGCCTCCGCGAGGTCGTGGGTGATCAGGATCGCGGTCTTCCCTGTGCCCCGGATAATGCCGCTGATGTCGTCGCAGACGGAGAGTCTCGTCTGGTAATCAAGCGCGGAAAACGGCTCGTCTAAAAGAAGAAGATCTGGCTTTAAGGCAAGCGTGCGTATCAGCGCCGCCCGCTGCCGCATACCGCCGGAGAGCTCCGAAGGGCGCGCTGCCTCGAAGCCGGAAAGACCGTAATCCTTAAGCATTTCCGTGAGGAGCGCGCGCGACTTTGCGTCCAGCTTTTTCTGGATCTCAAGGCCTAGAGAGACATTTCCGTAGATCGTGCGCCACTCAAAGAGATGATCCTTCTGAAACATATATCCGATGCTTGCGGACGAATCCCGGATGGGGATCCCGTCGATGAGTACGGTGCCTTCCTCCGGCTCTAAAAGCCCGGAGAGCAGGGACAGCAGGGTGGATTTCCCGCAGCCGGATGGGCCGACTATGGCGAGGAATTCTCCGGTCGTGACCGAGAACGATATATCAAAAAGGGCAGGGGTCTCGCCTTCCAGGGAGTGATAGGAATAGCTGACCCCGCATGCCTCCAGTTTTGGTTTCATGATGAGACCTCCTTGCAGCTATAGAATATCATATGAAAATAAAGAAAGCGCTGCCACAGTAACAGGTATTCGCTTTTGTTCGGTCGCCGGCGGGGCCTTCGCTTTTGCTCGGTCGCCGGATGCAAAACTTTTTCTCGCGCGGCTCGAAAAAGTGTTCACCGGTCTCCCTCACAACGGGGTTTACTCTGCGCCCTCACGGCTGGACAGTCTCTGCTGCAAAGCCCGGATGAACGGTCGCTCTTGAAAAGTTATGCGGAATTCGCTATAATAACAAAAAATACATTTATCGTTTAAAAATAGGAAGCCGTGCGGCTGGACTGTAACGAATGGAGCTTATCATGGTAAAGAAATGGCTGATCACCATACCGGAGCTGACGGGGGAGCTTACGCGCAACGCTTACCTCTATCTCCCGGAATCGTATCAATATGAGCCGGACAGGCGTTATCCTGTCCTGTATATGTTTGACGGACACAATGTGTTTTTCGACTCCGACGCTACCTACGGCAAGAGCTGGGGCATGAAGGAGTATATGGATGGGAGCGGGACGCAGATGATCATTGCGGCGGTGGAGTGCAACCACAGCCCGGATCACGGGCGTTTGAAGGAGTATTCCCCCTTCACATTCAGGGACCCCGGACTCGGGCGAATCACCGGGAAGGGGGAGATCACCATGGAGTGGATGGTGAATGCCTTTAAACCGTTTGTCGACGGGAACTGCCGGACGCTGCCGGACAGAGAACATACGTTCATAGCGGGAAGCTCCATGGGCGGATTGATGAGCCTGTACGCGCTTTTAAGATACAATCATGTATTTTCCCGCGCAGCGGCGCTCTCCCCATCTTTGTGGGCCTCAAAAAGCAGGGTGGAGGAGATGGTGCGGGGCGCGCGTGTGAAGCCGGGTACGGTGCTCTACATGGATTATGGGGAGCTGGAGCTTAAGAATCACGATGATATGCTCAGGCATTACGCGAAGATCACCGCTCTCCTCATGGAGCGCGGCGTCCTGACAGAGAGCCGGATCATTCCGGGTGGAACTCACTGCGAGGCGAGCTGGGAGCGCCAGATCCCGTTTTTCATGGACGTAATTTTTTATCAGTCCGACACGCCGTGACCGGGTGAAAAGGAAATCTGCCACAAAGGAGAAGTCAGAATATGGAGACACAGTATTTTAAGGATTACAGCCCGGCGCTTGGCCGGATGATGGAGTGCAAGGTTTACGGTCACGCCGGACGCCCGGTCCTGTATATCCCCTGCCAGGACGGACGATTCTTTGACTTTGAAAATTTCAAGATGACCGACGCGTGGAGTCCATGGATCGAATTGGGCAGGGTAATGGTCTTCGCGATCGACACCATTGACCGGGAGACCTGGTCGGACAAGCATGGCGACCCGCGCCGGAGGATTGAGCGGCATGAGCAGTGGATTCGCTACATCACGGACGAGGTGGTTCCTTTCATGCGGGCCATGGTAAACGACCGCAACGGCTGGGAGGGCTATCCGGGAGTGATGATCTTTGGATGCAGCCTGGGAGCGACTCATGCCGCGAACCTGTATTTCAGGAGGCCGGATCTGTTTGACGGGCTGCTGGCGCTGAGCGGCATCTATACGGCGGAGTACGGCTTTGACGGCTACATGGATGACCTGGTGTACCACAACTCACCCGTCCATTATCTATCCAATATGCCCATCGACCACCCCTACATACAGCTTTACAATAAGAAGAAAGCGATCATCTGCGTGGGGCAGGGCCCGTGGGAGCTCCCGGATTCCACCCGACGGCTGAAGGAGATCCTGGACGCGAAGGGAATCCATGCGTGGGTTGATTTCTGGGGCTATGACTGTGCCCACGACTGGGACTGGTGGCGTAAGCAGGTGACATATTTTGTTCCCTATCTGCTGGACTAGAGAGAAAGGAGGCGCTCTCCCATGAAAAATTTTATCTTTATTTCCCCGAACTTCCCCACGAACTATTGGCTGTTCTGCCGGGAGTTAAAAAACAATGGCATGAATGTGATGGGGATCGGTGACCAGCCGTATGGCGAGCTGGCCGGCGAAGTAAAGGAAAGCCTGAACGAGTATTACAGGGTGGACAGCCTGGAAAACTACGACGAGGTGTACCGCGCCGTTGCGTTCCTGACTTTTAAGCACGGGCGCATCGACTGGCTTGAGTCCAACAATGAGTACTGGCTGGAGCGGGATGCGAGGCTGCGCACGGATTTCAACATCACGACGGGCTTTCAGGCGGCGGACATTCCGCGCATCAAATACAAATCGAAAATGAAGAAATACTATGAGGAGGCGGGGATTCCGACGGCGCGCTACCACATGGCGGACAGCCTCGGGGAATGCCTTAAGTTTGCGGGACAGGTGGGCTATCCGGTCGTCGTAAAGCCGGACAACGGCGTCGGCGCTTCCGATACCTGGAAGATTGAGAATGCGGATCAGATGGCGGAATTTTTTGAGCGGAAGCCGGCGGAGGTCTCCTACATTATGGAGGAATTCATCTATGCCGAGGTAAATTCCTACGATGCCATCATCGACTCGAAGGGAGAACCGATGTTCGAGACCGGAAATGTAACGCCCGTCTCCATCATGGATATCGTAAACAACGCTGACAATTCCATCTATTACATTGTGAAGGAGCTTGCCGCGGACGTCCGGGCGGCGGGGCGCGCGACGGTGAAGAGCTTCGGCGTGAAAAGCCGGTTTGTGCATTTTGAATTTTTCCGGCTGACAAGAGATCAGGCGGGAATGGGAAAGAAGGGGGACGTCGTGGCGCTGGAGGTCAATATGCGCCCCTGCGGCGGCTTTACCCCGGACATGATCGATTTCGCCCACAATACGAACGTGTACAAGATCTGGGCGGACATGGTGGCCTTCGACCGCTCCACGATGGAGGTAGGCGAGCACGCCTACTGTGCGTTTGCGGGACTTCGGGACGGCAAAAACTTTGTGATGAGCCATGATGAGATCATGGAGAAATACGGCGGGAATATGAAGATGGTTGGACGAATCCCGGAGGCGCTGTCGGGGGCGATGGCAAACCGGATGTATGTGGCGACCTTTGACACCAAAACGCAGATGGATGAGTTTTACCGCGATGTGCTGGAATGCAGGGAGTAGTCGGTCGCGAGGGAACGTTATGTAAACCTTTCTGTGAGGGAGACCGGTGAATGCTTTTTTGAACTTGTGAAAAGAAGCATTACATCCGGCGACCGAACAAAAGCGAAAACCCCGCCCGCGACCGAACAAAAAACTGCTTGACAAAGATTTATTTGTATCATATAATACATTTACTGCCCGTTTGAAACGGCAATAATCCTCGATAGCTCAGTCGGTAGAGCACGCGGCTGTTAACCGCGCTGTCGTAGGTTCAAGTCCTACTCGGGGAGCTGCGCATGTGAGTGTGACGACTGTCAGCCGATGCGGAAACAGGGCCCCATGGTCAAGCGGTTAAGACATCGCCCTTTCACGGCGGTAACACGAGTTCGAATCTCGTTGGGGTCATTTGTGCGGGAATTTTTCCTATTCCGGCGCATACAATACAATACGGCGACATAGCCAAGTGGTAAGGCGTGGGTCTGCAACACCCTGATCACCAGTTCAAATCTGGTTGTCGCCTCTTCGAGGAAGCCTCGGAAACCTTGTGGAAAGGGTTCCGGGGTTTTTACATTTATAAAGAAAACGTGAAAGGTGGAGGAAGCCTATGGACAGCCTCAAAAGTACGAAAGAGCTGGAGAATGAATTAAAGGGGATAGAATCGCCCTCAGATCTGTACGGCTGGATAGACGGGAATGGGATCGAGGACAAAAACCGGAGGAGGTTCGCGGTATATTTCACAAAGCTCTGCGAGGAAAAGAATATCCGGCTCTCGAAGCTGGCGGAGCGTGTAGCCCTGTCCAGAGCGTATATTTACGCGTGCGCGAACGGGACGAAGAATTACCCGGCGAAGGACGTGGTGCTAAAGCTGGGATTCGGCATCAACGCCACGTTGGAGGAGATGAACCGGCTGTTAAAATTATCCGGGCATAAGGAACTGTACGCAAGAAATGAGGAAGACGCGATCATTATCTTCGGCATTGAAAATGGGTATGATCTGTACCAGATTGACGAGCTGCTTGCGGAACGCGGAATAAAATTAAGATTAACGGATAAGGATTAAGATCATGGGGGAAGCCGCGGGATTAAATTACGAATTTTTTGCGTCAAGATATGAGACGATTCGCATCCTCAGTGATACGGACAGGCTGAGGACGGAGTTAGTCTTCTACAAGCCGAACAATGCCGCATGCATCTTAAAGGTGTACTATGGGCGCGATTTGTCAGGGGTTTATTCAGCGTTAAAGAAGATCCGGCACAGGAATCTGATCGTGGTTTACGATGTCCTTGTGCACGACCGGGATACTTACATAATCGAGGAGATGGTCGACGGGGAGACGCTAAAGGAACACATGGACAGGGAGGGCGTGTGCGGCGAGGACGAAGTGATCGCGCTCGTGCGGGAGCTGTGCCGGGCGCTTAGGGCGCTGCACGGGCAGAATCCCCCGCTGATCCACAAGGATATCAAGCCGGAAAATGTGATGATCCGGACGGACGGGGGCGTCAAGCTGATCGACTTTGACGCGAGCCGTTTTTACCGTGAGAAGGAGGGGAAGGACACCCGCCTGCTTGGAACAGAAGAATATGCCTCGCCGGAGCATTACGGATACGGGCAGACCAGCCCTGCGAGCGATATTTACTCGCTGGGCGTGATGATGCATGAAATGCTGACCGGGAAGAGCCTGGAGAAGCACCGCGTCACTTACCGGGGGCGTCTGGGCCAGGTGATCAGGCGATGCGTCCAGGTTGACGCGGGGCGCCGGTTTCGGACGGTAGAGGCGCTTGATAAGGAGCTGGCTTCCTATCAGAGTAAATGGGGATTTTTTGTGCGCAACCGCAAAAAGCTGGGGGTGGCGGCGGGAGTCGCGCTTCTTTTGGCGCCTGTGGCGTGCGGACAATTCATAAGGCAGAACCGCGCGCTGCCGAACCTCGAGAAGCTGTATGAAAACGATGGCTCCCCGTTTGAAGTGCTTAATAATCCGAAGATTGAGAAAAAGATGCAGGGGCTGCTCGGCGCCAAATATTCATATGTTGAGGAATGCCTGAACATGATCGATGAGCCGGAGTATTCCGAGGAGGAAGGGGTATACTTTTTCGAGGGCGGGATTCCGGGGCTGTATACGATCTGCGAGGCGGCCGTGTCGGTCACTCAGGACGGCAGGGTCGAGTGTGCATTCCTGGAGGATGGCGTCTGCCGATATTATGCGAGCGACCCTCATTCCTACGAGGCGCCGTCCGAGTCAATGCTGCGCTGGATGGCGGGTCAGATGGAGAAACCGATCCGCTTCCACGAGAATCAGCAGTTCGCCGAGCCGGAGCGCGTAGGCGGAACGTATGTTCGCAGCGGCCAGGCGGCGGCTCTGGAAGTCCGGGAGAAGGACGGAAAGGTTTACGTCGAGGGAAATGCAAGCTGGGGAGCGAATGTCGGTTACATCGAGGGCGTTTTGGAGAAGGGGGAAGATGGACGCTACTGCTATAAGGAAGGCACATCGGAGCTTACGATTACCTTTTTCGAGGACTGCGCGGTGGTGACGACCGTGTCGGGCAGCTTCGGCGGGCTGAACGCCTCTCTTGACGGGTGCTACCGGAGGCAGGGCGGGAATGTGTGATAAAGAAGTGATTATCCGGCAGGAGAAGATTTGATTTATGTGTTGATGAAACGGAAACGGTCTATTATAATAACAGTATAGGAAGAGGGTGATAGAGATGTCAGATCGGATACATGATTTGCTGAAAAGCTATGCCGAGGGTATATACCGGATATTGGGAGACGCTTTGGATGCGGTTATCCTGTACGGTTCTTACGCGCGTGGGGATTATACAGAGGATTCCGATATAGACATTATGGTTTTGGTAAGCCCCGCGGAAGTGGAGTGCCGGGAGAAGAAAGAGGAGCTATCGAGCTTTACCTATGATTTTAACATGGAACATGACGTGCAGATCATGCCGATCATGAAGCAGACGAGTCAGTTCCTGTATTGGCTTCCGGTTCACCCATTTTATCAGAATGTGGAGCGGGAGGGCGTGAATCTGTATGTTGCGTAATGAAGATTTAAAGGATCGTGCCTATGAGCTGGCGGAGTATAGGCTTAGGGTAGCAGAAGAGGATTTAGCAGTTGCCAGGGACAATTTGAGCAAAAACTATTTTCGTGCTGCAAATAACAGGGCATATTATTCCATTTATCATTCAATCACGGCAGTTTTGGCACTGGAAGAGAAGGCATTTAAGCGCCACAAAGATACATTAGCGTATTTCAATAAGCAGTATATAAGAACAAAAATATTCCCGTGTGATTTAGGGCATAGTATCAGTGTTGCAGAGGAGGTACGGCATTCCAGCGATTACGATGAATTTTATATCGCGTCCAGGGAAGAAAGTACGAAACAACTCCAATGTGCAGAGAGACTTTTGGATGAAGTGAAGAAGTATTTGCAAAGAAGAAAATGAAATGTGCAGTGTTAGAAGAAGCCACAGGAGTGAAACGACTGGGACGATTTGCGAATGCTGGCGGCGATTGCGGGAGTGCGAAGCACGGAGCAATGGACTTTCATGTATGGCGGTGTCTGCGTCAGCAGACATAGCTGTTTAGGAACGCGAAAAGGTTTATGCCTGAAAAATCTTCTGACAGGAGACGACAAAAGCAGGGCTTTGAAGGTAGGATTACTTTCAGAGCTCTGTTTTTATTTTATCAGTGAGCAAATCAGGTTAATTTAAGGAGGTAGGTTATGTTTTGTCAGAACTGTGGCGGAAAAATCAGTGATGGGAGCGCGTTTTGCCCTAACTGCGGGGCAAGGGCAGAAGGCAATAGTCAGACTGCCGGTCAGGCTTCA
>SFNH01000244.1 GCA_004554205.1 Clostridium sp. | reverse complement strand
AGGAGATGCAGGTCGAACCGGAGTACACGCCGTCCTATCTGCGCTTCTACCGGAGCGGAATGCGGATCACCTATGAGGACGTCATTCAGACGGCGCAGGAAGAGGAGCAGGCACAGCCGGAGGATGAGGAGACGAACGAGGGCGGACTCTGGCACAAGGTTGTCTGGAAACGCGACCAGAAGGAGTTCGCCCGGGCGGACATCACGGTGAGCGAGCGGAGAAAGAGCCGGATCGGAAATAATTTTTATCTGGTGGGTTACCTCTGCCCGGCATGCTGCGGCAAGCTGCATATGGCTGTCTATCCGGCGGGAAAGGAATTTAAGATCGAGACGGAGGAGGGAGGCGTGCTGCTGGCGAGAGCCGCGACCTGCAATGCCTGCAGGCGGTTTTACACGCCGCGCCCCGGCAGACTGTTCTCGGAGGGCGATGTTTACACGCTGGATTTTGCGACGGACGAGGCGGCGTACGACGACTATCTGGAGCTTTTGGGACGAAATGCGGACCGGGTGTCCAACTATCACACGAATGTTTATGCCGACGGAAGAAGACCGGATACGGAGGAGGACGGGGAGGAATCCCTGGAAGATCTCTGCAACGCACTGCCGGAATTGTCGGATCTTGAGGTGAAAAAGCTGTCCGCGCGGATGGAGGAAGGCTTTTATCCGGAAGAATCCGTGGAAAAATACGAGGCAAAAGTGCACAGCCGGGAGAGAGAGCGGCGCGACGTGGGACGTTCTCTGCCGCAGCGGGAACAGGCAGCGGAAGAGCCGGATGGGCAGTCTGGAACGCGGACACCGGAAGAGACGGCGAAGCGGTCAGCGGGCCGGAAGGAGACAGACGGCATAAGGAGTGGACGGCCGGCAGAACGCGGACGCGGCATGGATGCGGAGACGGAAACGCGCAGAGCAGACCACAGAGCGGCGGAGGAAGAAATGCACGGTGCAGACCGCAGAGCGGCGGAGGCAGGAAGCAGCCGTCAGGACACGGATGGAGCGGGCAGGCGCGCCGCTAAGGAGCGGACAGGCGGAAGGAACATCCATGCGGAAGCGCGGACGCCGGAGGGGGGAATGACTGTAGACGGCGTCATTGTCACACCGGAAGAACGGAAAGGCGTGCAGGAGCACTATGAGGCGCGTCTGGCGGTCATGGACCGCTATTCCGACCGGCAGCTGCAGGAGTTAAAGCGGCAGTTAGAGGGAGAACGCAAGCTGACGGAGGAGGAGAAGAAGCCTTATATAAAGAAGGTACAGGAACGGATTTATGAGGGACGAGCCCGGGAACTTCAGGAAAAAGCGGATGCCTGCGAGGGGAAGAACTACACGCTGACCAAACGGATATTGGAGGAAGTGGAAGCTGCGGATCTTCCGGAAGAACAGAAGCGCCCGCTGCGGGAGAAGCTGCAGCAGCTCAAACAGAGTCAGGCGGAGCGCGAAGTGGCGGCGATGGTGGCAAAGATGCCGGCGAATCTCGACCGGAAGCAGTACCGGCTCTACGTCGACCGGCTGCACGATTACGACGGAGTGGATCTGACACCTTACGAACAGAAGATTGCGGCGGGGAGAGAGGCGGCGGAGAAGCAGGAACTCTCCAACATGATCCGGCGCGCAAGAAAAGTGAGCAGGGAGGACTACGCGGATCTTGCAGAGCGGCTTAGGGAGGGAGATTTCCTTCCGGAGCTTGTGGCACCCTATCTGGAGAAGGTCAACGACCGGATCAAGGAGCTGGATGCGGATGCCATCGCAGCGATCTGCCCGGCGCCAATGCAGATGAACTTTGAGGAGGGCATGGAGGCATACCAGAAGATCAAGGAGGGAGATTTTCTCCCGGAGCTTAAGACGGATGCGCTTAAGACGCTCGAAAAGCGGCTCTCCAAAATCAAGACGGACGAGTGTGAACTTCTGGTTGGAAAGTTGAAAAGAGAACTGGAAGAGGCCGGCGTCGGGGAGAACCCGAGACATCATTTTTATCCGGCGAGGAAAGTGCTGCTCGGGCAGGCGGCGCCGGAGGAGACGGATGTG
>SFNH01000243.1 GCA_004554205.1 Clostridium sp. | reverse complement strand
CAATATGCACGGTAGGCTTTTTCACCACCGGCGTTACGGATGGTGTAGGCGGCACATAGGACGGACGGTATGTCGGCGTGGATACCGGCTTAGAGGGCTCAACGAGCGGCTTACGTTTCGTCTCGTATTTTGCCTTCGGCTCCGCCACCATCGGCAGATCGTCCTCGTCATCGTCCAGATCATAGCTGCTGATGTTCGTGAAGACGGGCCGCTCCGGAATATCATCGTCACGGGGAGCGTCCGCCGTCATGGATGCCGCAAGCTGACCGGCCATAGCGTCATAATCCGCACGGCTAATGACGGTGCTGTACAGACCGACATTTTCACCGGTGTGCTTATCGATGCCGGTGTAGATCAGACTGGCGTCTTCATACCGCTTGAATTTGTAAACGGCATCGTTCATCAGAGCCTCGTTGAATACGTTCAGCGATACAAGCAGCTCGAAATCCTTTACGTCCAGACCGGTGACCTTTTTGAACAGTTCCGGCTCCAGCTGCGTGATGACGTCCTGCAAGCTGTATTCCCGGTAATCGGTCAGATACATGAAGACCGGCACACGGGTAGCGAATTTGATCAGTTTTTCCTGAATCATCTTTCGCTTGGACTTGTATTCCTTTTCGGCATCCGTCAGCTCTTTCTTTTCCTTCGGCGTCAGCTTTTCGCCGTCACGCTTGGCCTTCTTGACGGCATTGGACTTGTTTATAATGGTTTCGATATCTGCATTCAGACTACGGAATCCCTCAATACGCATGAGGGCATCCATCGCCTCTTCACTTGCAAGCAGACGGGCAAGCGTATCGTTGTCAACATTGACGAGCAATGCGCTCTCCCAGCGTTTTGCAAGGAGCGTGGCGGAGGTACCAGCCATAGCGATATCGAGAATTTCAGCGGCATTGACCTGACGCATGGCACTGCCGTCATACGCCAGCACAGGCAGGAAATTGATGAACTCACCGACCTTCTTTTCCGGATTGCTTTCGGCTACGTTCAGGCGGCAGGAATAATCGGAAATCTGGCGGAGCGCACGGTCCAGCGCAAAGTCAAAGACATAGCACTCCTGCTTGACGATTTCACGCTCACCGTTATCCTTTGTGATCTCCCACGGGCTCTGCACACGGAAGGCCGCTTGGAAATAGGTCTCCGGCGAGGAGAGGTTACGGAGCATGAAGATGCCGGTCCACGGTCTGATGGTGACGCCTGTGGTCAGCTTGCCGCAGGAGAGCGTGATGGTCTTCGTCTCCAGCGGATCGCCCATAGAACGGCGAACAGGCTCCAGAGCGGCCACACCGATACCGGCCTGTGTTCCGGCGCAGACGTTGACCTTGTAATCGTGATAGAAGCTGTTCTGCTTCTGCGCCAACAGATTGGCCATAGCATAACAGGAGGCCACGTTCGGCATGAACCACAGCGTATGCGACAGCACATTCAGAAGACGGGTGTCGGAATACGGCATAGGCGGCTTCTGCGCTCCCAGCTTCAATTCATCAACGCTGGTCTCCAGATAGGAGCCACGAATTAGATCCAGCCATTTCTGCACATAATCCTCATATTTGAAATGTGCGTCCTTGCCGGTGCCTTCGGCGGCGAAGAATACGTTAAGATCGAATTCGTCAAACTCACCCTGTTTGGCAATGCGCTGGATGCTCTCCGGGATCTTGTATGTAAGCATGACCATTCTCGGCAGAGCAGCGTAGGGATTGACGCCTTCGCCTTTCCATTCGGCCTTGGCCCTCTGTTCATCGGAATAGGTCCAGTTATAAATCTGCTCCTCAATGAACTCACCGGAATTCAGCGCACGGAACGGCGTGCCGGAGAGATAGAGGTAATAGGTCGTAGTGATCGGCAGCCACGTTTCATCGTAGGCATTACCGGCATCGTATTTGGAAAGGTCCTCTTCGTAGGTATCCTCATCCTGCTCGAACAGTTTTTTTGCGCTGTCCTTCCATGCGCCGAAGTGGTATTCATCGAAAATGACGAGATCCCAGTTCGTGGTGTGGACCCATTCGTTATTGGCCTTGATGCCGCCG
>SFNH01000242.1 GCA_004554205.1 Clostridium sp. | reverse complement strand
CGGCGGCATCAAGGCCAATAACGAATGGGTCCACACCACGAACTGGGATCTCGTCATTTTCGATGAATACCACTTCGGCGCATGGAAGGACAGCGCAAAGAAGCTGTTCGAGCAGGACGAGGATACCTACGAAGAGGATCTTTCCAAATACGATGCCGGTAACGCCTACGATGAAACGTGGCTGCCGATCACCACGACCTATTACCTCTATCTCTCCGGTACGCCGTTCCGTGCGCTGAATTCCGGTGAGTTTATTGAGGAACAAATCTATAACTGGACCTATTCCGATGAGCAGAGAGCCAAGGCCGAATGGAAAGGCGAAGGCGTCAATCCCTACGCCGCTCTGCCGAGAATGGTTATGCTTACATACAAGATCCCGGAGAGCATCCAGCGCATTGCCAAACAGGGCGAATTTGATGAGTTTGACCTGAATGTGTTCTTCTCCGCCGAAGGGACCGGCAAGGACGCTCATTTCAAATATGAGGATTACGTGCAGAAATGGCTGGATCTGATCCGTGGCTCCTATCTGGAGACCTCCGTGGACGAGCTAAAGTTGGGAGCGCAGAAGCCGCCGATGCCGTATTCCGACACCCGTCTTCTGAACGTACTGTCGCATACGCTGTGGTTTATGCCGAACGTGGCCTCCTGCTACGCTATGGCCAATCTGCTGGCACAGAAGCAAAATGCGTTCTACCACGACTACAAGGTCAACGTCTGCGCCGGAACACAGGCCGGTATCGGTGTTGCCGCTCTGGACCCTGTGCGCCGGTCTATGGGCGATCCGCTTGAGACAAAGACCATCACGCTCTCCTGCGGCAAGCTGACCACAGGTGTTACCATCAAGCCGTGGACCGGTATCTTCATGCTCCGTAACCTCTCCTCACCGGAGACCTATTTCCAAGCGGCCTTCCGTGTACAGAGTCCGTGGGAGATCACGAAGGACAACGGTGAGCATGAGATTGTAAAACAGGAGTGCTACGTATTTGACTTTGCGCTGGACCGTGCGCTCCGCCAGATTTCCGATTATTCCTGCCGCCTGAATGTGGCCGAAAGCAATCCGGAAAAGAAGGTCGGAGAATTCATCAATTTCCTGCCCGTGCTGGCGTATGACGGCAGTGCCATGCGACAAGTCAATGCGGCTGAAATCCTCGATATCGCTATGGCCGGTACATCCGCCACGCTTCTTGCCAAACGCTGGGAGAGCGCATTGCTCGTCAATGTTGACAACGATACGCTTGCCCGTCTGCTTGCAAGCGAAGAGGCGATGGATGCCCTCATGCGTATTGAGGGATTCCGTAGCCTGAACGCCGATATCGAAACCATTATAAACAAGTCCAATGCCGTCAAGAAGGCCAAGCGTGACGGCGAAAAGTTGACGCCGAAGGAAAAGAAAGAGCTGACGGACGCCGAAAAGGAATACAAGTCCAAGCGCAAGATGATTCAGGAAAAGCTGATCAAATTTGCTACCCGTGTGCCGGTGTTCATGTATCTGACGGATTACCGGGAATACAGCCTGCAGGACGTCATCACGCAGTTGGAGCCGGAACTGTTCAAAAAGGTCACCGGTCTGGACGTGAAGGATTTCGAGCTGCTCGTATCGCTGAACGTATTCAACGAGGCCCTGATGAACGATGCCGTTTACAAATTTAAGCGGTATGAAGACGCCAGCCTGATCTACACCGGCATCGATAAGCATACCGGCGAAAATGTCGGTCTGTACAGCACTGTCATCAGCCGTGCGGATTATGACGCTATGGCTGGTCAGCTTGCTGCCTCCATGACGGCAGACGCTCCCCGTGACGATGATATTCCGGAGCGGCCCGTCTTCACGAACATCAGCAGCTACGATCTGGACGATGAGGACGAGGACGATCTGCCGATGGTAGCTGAGAAACCAGCGAAATACGGCAACGTCAAGCGTGAGCCGCTCGTCCAGCCCTCTAAGCCGGTATCCACGCCGACATACCGTCCGTCCTATGTGCCGCCTACACCATCCGTAACGCCGGTGGTGAAAAAGCCTACCGTGCATATTG
>SFNH01000241.1 GCA_004554205.1 Clostridium sp. | reverse complement strand
GAATCCGCACGAGAATCTGCTCCCCGCCGCGCTCCGCCATGGCAAGCACCGGCACATGCTTTTTCCGGAGCAGATGCACCACCGGATATGCCGCAAATACATCTCCCTCGACGTAAACAGCCTCCGGGCGGCACTGCAGGATCTGTTTTACATAATCTTTGTTCCGGAGTTTCCAGTCAGCTTTTTCCATCGCCACTTCACCGTAACTGCCGTCCTGCTCCAGTTCCGGCAGCTCCGGTAGCGGGATATGATAGATCTGCGCTTCCGTCATCCCCGGCAGTTCTCTTAAAAGTTCATCCGCCGCCTCTCCGCCGCCCACGTTTACAAGCGCCTTCTCATCCTTGAAACTGTCCAGACTGATCTGGCATGCCTCCACTGCATCGGAAAGTTCCCCGACCGTCATGAGAAAACCGCCCTTATGGCAGAAAACGGCGCTCTCTAACCCCGATGCCTCCGCCAGTTCTTCCTTTTCCAGTCCGAGCCAGCATTCCGGGAAGCTGCACTTATAATGGAGAGAATACTCCCGCTTCAGCGGCTGGATACAGTATCCGCCCCGGTTCGACGGGAAAATCACAAACGCAATCCCGGTCTCCGACAGGCGTTTCTGGCACGGGATAAAATAGGGCAATATCAGAATCGCGGCATCGCGCTCCGCCGTCTCCCCGGACACTACGGCACGCTCATGCGCCGCCAGCACTTCCTCGATCTGACGGTCGGCGCGCTCATTTCCGCGATAGCGCTCGAATTTATTTTCAAGAATCATGCCCGCCACGCTGACCGCCTGAAAAAAGGCGGCGTCGCTTCCGCCCTGCGCATCCCATGCCGGGTTAAAATTGCCAATGAGCGTCGCCAGCTCGTTTTTCTCCCCGGTGTTGTCGTTATTATCCAACGGCTGTACAAACGCCTCGTCAAATTCCGCCGCCAGCTCCTCCCCGAGGATTGCTCCCCCGAGTTCCTCCCACAGCAGTCCGAACGCCGCATAGGGCACACCGTTCTCCCGCACCCGGCTGTCTTTCTGATGATGGTCGTACCGTCCTCTTCCGATGTCAAACACGATCCCGGCAAAATTCTCCGGCACCCTGTTGCCGCGCGTAATTACAATCTCCGGATTCAGGTAAAGCAGCAGCGCCGCGGAAAACACATCGTCTGCATGAAATTTCCCTCCGTGTGTAAACGCCGCCGCGTCTTTTCTCTGAATCTGTTCCAGTAAGTCTTCCGTCATTCTTTTTCTCCCTCATTTGCTTCTTCCATCACAACACTCGCCTCCGGCGCACTGCCCGCCTCCACATAATCGAACCGGAGCACCGCCTGCTGCCAGTTCACACTGACTCTGGCGCTTTTTCCCCGCTCCCTGCCGGCCGCGGAAATCTGTTCTAACAGTTCCCCAAAGACCTCCCTGGTGAGATACCCGCCCCTCCAGTGAAAGGTAAACGTTTTTCCTTTTTTTGCTGTCTGAAGCGCACGTTTATAGACATCCTCCACCTTCGTGAAGGAAAGCTTTTTCTCCCGATAATAAAAATGCTGTGCATCCGTACATTCCGGCGCAGGCGCGATCAGGGGCTGATGATCCCGGAATACGCTCTTGTCGCAGAGATTGAAATAATCGTACCGGATCTGTGCTCCCGCACCGAGCGTGTTGTCAAATGTGGCATCCAGATGATAATACTGCCCGCCGATTTTTACAATATTCCACGTATGGCGGTATTTGATCCCCTTCTCTGGGCAGTTTCCGCACAGAGCAATCACGCACCAGATGCCAAGCGCATCGCAAAGCACCTTTACTGACTTTGCGATTCCCTCACAGACGCCCACACCCTGTCCGAGAGGACCTATGATCTCATGGGAATACGGCTTTTTCAGCTTATCGTAGTGCACATTTTCGCAGATAAAGTCATGGACGTATTTTTCCTTCTCCCACTCGGAGAGATTCTGCGCCGCGCGCGCCAGTTTTTCCACCCGCGCCTTCATCGCCTTCTGGTGCTCTCTGATCTTGCCTTTTTCAAAGAGGTATTCCGGCAGGAACACAAGGTTCGCCGAC
>SFNH01000240.1 GCA_004554205.1 Clostridium sp. | reverse complement strand
CAGGCTCGGGTTAAGAAGTCAGAGCGTATTTTATGATATTGGAAGCGGTACCGGCTCGATAGCGGTGGAGGCGGCGCTGCGTTCGGAACAGCTGCGGGTGTACGCCGTGGAACACGGGGAGGAAGCCTGCGGACTGATTGCGGAAAATGCAGCGCGTGCAGGCGTGAAGAACCTTGTTGTCGTAAAGGGGGAGGCACCGGAATGTCTTGGGGAACTCCCGGCGCCGACGCACGCGTTCATCGGCGGAAGCGGCGGCAGACTGCGGGAGATACTTCTGGCGCTCCGGGAGAAAAATCCGGATGTGCGCGTTGTCTTAAATGCCGTCTCTCTTGAGACGGTCGCCGAGGTTATGGCACTGCGGAAGGAGCTTTTGATCTGTGACGAAGAGATCACGCAGATTGCGGTCAGCCGTGCAAGAAAGGCAGGTTCCCACCATCTGATGCAGGCGGAGAATCCGATCTATGTGATCGCTTTTTCCCTGTCGGAGCATGGCGTGGGGGAAGAACAAAAACCGGACAGACAGGAGGAAGGGTAGGATGAACATTCCCAGAATCATGATTGCGGCGGCGGGAAGCGGGAGCGGCAAGACGCTTCTCTCCTGTGCACTGATGACGCTTTTTTCGCAGGAAGGGAAAAAGGTCAGTGCCATCAAGTGCGGACCGGATTATATTGATCCGATGTTTCACCGGACGGTGCTCGGCATCCCTTCCCGGAATCTGGACACTTTTTTTACCGGGGAGAGACTGACGGGAAGTCTTTTTGCGCGCGCGGCAGAGGGTGCGGATCTTGCGGTGATGGAGGGTGTGATGGGACTCTATGACGGTCTCGGCGGAATCCGCAGGGAGGGATCGTCCTACCATCTGGCAGAGGTGACGAAGACGCCTGTGATTCTGGTGGTGAATGCGCATGGAATGGGGCGTTCCATTCTGCCGGTCATAAGGGGCTTTCTGGATTATGACCGGCATCATCTGATCCGGGGAGTGATCTTAAATCAGACGTCGGTGACATTCTGTGAGACAATCCGTCCCGAAATAGAGCGCGAACTGTCGCTTCCGGTGCTGGGGTGTCTGCCGAAGTTAAAGGAGCTGCACTGGGACAGCAGGCATTTAGGACTTGTGATGCCCGAAGAAATTGCGGATGTGAAAAAGCAGATTCAGACGGTGGCGGATACGCTCGGAAAGACAATGGACTGCGGGAGGCTTCTTGCGATTGCCGCATCCGCGGAAGAGCTGGAGACAGACCCACTGCCGAAAAGAAAGATTGCGGATGTAAGAATCGGAATTGCTAGGGACGCGGCGTTTTGCTTTTACTATGAGGACAACCTGCAGCTGCTGCGGGAGGCGGGAGCCGAGCTGGTGCCGTTTTCTCCGTTACAGGATGAGAGCCTGCCGGAGGGGATAGCAGGACTGATTTTAGGCGGTGGCTACCCGGAACTGCATGCGAAAGCATTGTCGAAAAATACCCCGATGCGAAAAGCGGTGCACGACGCGGTGGCGGGCGGTCTGCCGACGATCGCGGAGTGCGGCGGATTCCTCTATCTGCATGAGACGCTCTGCGACGATGAGGGAGTGTGTTATCCGATGGCGGGAGTGATTTCGGCGTCAGCTAAAAATACCGGAAAGCTGGTGCGCTTCGGCTATGTGATGCTTACGGAAAAGGAGGAGAACTTCCTACCGGCGGGCGCGCAGATTGCGGGGCATGAGTTTCACTATTATGACAGCACGGACAACGGCGCGAGTGCGATGGCCAAAAAGCCGGTAACCGGAAGATCGTGGGAGTGCGTACATGAGAGTCCGTCACAGTGGATGGGATTCCCGCATCTGTATTATTATTCCAATCCGGAATACGCGTACCGTTTTCTGAAAAAGGCGGCGGACAGAATCTACTTGAAAAAATAAACATGCAATGGTAATATGTTTTTAATTTCATAAAAAAGTAACTGGTGCCGGTGCAAAGATGTGTGCAGAAGATGTACAGATGAGCCTTTGTACCGGTTAAAAGGGAAACAGGTGGGAATCCTGTACGATCTCGTCACTGTGATT
>SFNH01000239.1 GCA_004554205.1 Clostridium sp. | reverse complement strand
GTCATCAAGGACGACAAGATCTATGAGAAAAAGGAACTGCATCTTCCAAAGCAGGTCAAGAATGTCATCACCTGCAGGAATCCTCGCTGTATCACTTCCATCGAGCAGGAGCTTGACCAGATCTTCCTCCTGACCGATGAGGAAAAGGAAGTCTACCGCTGCAAGTATTGTGAAGAAAAATACCGGAATCCAAACCGCAGATAAATCTGCGGAAGCATATGCCGGCAGCGGCGGCAATCATAACGCTTTCCCGGCAGTAATATATGAGCCGGCAGCGGCGGCAGGCATAACGCTTTCCCGGCAGTAACATATGCCGGCAGCGGCAGACATAACGCTTTCCCGGCAGTGAAAAACGCGCACCCGCTTTTGCGGGCTGCGCGTTTTTCATTGTCGCTTAAGCCGTATGGCATCCGGCAGCAGTTACAACAATTCCTTTAAGATCTGGTTCACCAGTGCAGGATTTGCTTTTCCTTTCATCGCTTTCATCGTCTGTCCGACCAGAAAGCCGATCGCTTTTTCTTTTCCGTTGTGGTAATCCTCCACCGACTGCGGATTCTCCGCAATGACTTTCGCCACCGTCTCACGGAGTGCTCCCTCGTCGTTGACTGTCAAAAGCCCCTTTTCCTTCACATAAGCTTCCGGATCAATGTCCTCTTTAAAGACTTTCTCGAAGACTTCCTTTGCCACGGTGTTGGTGACGGAACCGGCATCCGCAAGATCCACCAGCTTCGCAAGATGTTCCGGTGAAAAGCGGATCTGATCCGGGTCCATCTCATTTTCTTTTAACAGACGGATCGTCTCCGTCATGATCCAGTTGGAGACTTTTTTCGGCTTTCCGCAGATCGCGGCCGCTTCCTCAAACAGATCTGCAAACGATTTGTCTCCGGTCAGGATCTCCGCGTCGTATTTCGGCAGACCGAACTCCTCCTGATAGCGGATCAGCTTCTCATCCCGCATCTCCGGCTGGCGTGCCTTCACGCGCTCAATCCACTCGTCACTGATGACCACCGGCACCAGATCCGGCTCCGGGAAGTAACGGTAGTCCTGTGCGTCCTCCTTGGATCGCATCGCGTGGGAAGATTCCTTGTTGTCATCCCAGCGGCGGGTCTCCTGGACGACCTTTTTCCCCTCCTCGATCAATTCGATCTGGCGGGCGCGCTCACCCTCAATGGCTCTCGCAATCGCCTTGAAGGAGTTCAGGTTCTTCATCTCGGTACGTGTTCCAAACTCGGCGGCTCCCGCCTCCCTGACTGACAGGTTGACATCGGCACGCATGGAGCCTTCGTTTAATTTGCAGTCCGATGCGCCGAGATACTGGATGATCAGCCTCAATTTTTCCAGATAGGCAATGACCTCCTCCGCGGAGCGCATATCCGGTTCCGACACAATCTCGATCAGCGGAACGCCGGAACGGTTGTAATCCACGATGGATACGTCCTCCCACTCGTCATGCACCAGTTTTCCCGCATCTTCCTCCATATGGATCTCATGGATGCCGATCGTCTTTTTGCCGGCAGCCGTCTCGATCTCCACGCCACCGTTGCGGCAGATCGGCAGATACAGCTGGGAAATCTGATAGTTCTGCGGGTTATCCGGGTAAAAATAGTTCTTGCGGTCAAATTTGCAATACTGGGTGATCGTGCAGTTCGTCGCAAGTCCGACTGCCATCGCATATTCCACCACCTGCTTGTTCAATACCGGAAGGGATCCCGGCATGCCGGTGCACACCGGGCAGGTGTGGCTGTTGGGCGCTCCGCCAAAGGCTGTCGAGCAGCCGCAGAAAATTTTTGTCTTTGTCGCTAATTCTACATGGACTTCCAGTCCGATTACGGTTTCGTATGTTTTGCTCATCTATCTCATCCTCCCACTGTCATCGTGCCAACGGACTGTGTTCGTAGCTTCTGGTCTGCTCGTAAGCGTATGCCGCGCGGATGATCTTTTTCTCCGCAAAGCAATCGCCGATGAGCTGCAAACCGATCGGGAGTCCGCTCTGATCCGTTCCGCAGGGAAGCGTAATTCCCGGGAGTCCCGCAAGGTTCACGGAAATCGTATAGATGTCGCCCAGATACATTTTCAGCGGATCGCTCAAGGACTCGCCAAGCTTCGGTGCCGTCGTCGGTGCCGCCGGTCCTAAGATCACATCATATTTTTCAAATGCCTTGTCAAACGCCTGCTTGATCAGCGCCTTCGTGCGGAGTGCCTTCAAATAGTAGGCATCATAGTAACCGCTGCTCAGCACGAAAGCTCCCAGCATGATACGTCGCTTCGCTTCCGCGCCGAATCCTTCGGAGCGGGTCTTTTTGTACATATTGTGAAGCCC
>SFNH01000238.1 GCA_004554205.1 Clostridium sp. | reverse complement strand
TCAAAGCGGATGTCGTAGCGGTCAGCGGTTTCGTCAAAAAACAATGCGCCCTGCTTCATAGTCTTGTCCTCCTTTGGTTTTACAGGCTTTCGCCCTCGTTGCAGGTGTAATCGGGTATGCCGCCTTTCGGCTTCGCCCATGCGCCGCTTGCCATGTCGTGGGCAACAAGGGCGGTATAGTAGCTGTCGATGGTAGACGGGGCGTTGAACAGCACCGCCCGTAGATACTGCTTGATATTGCGGATCTTCGTGGTGTTCTCCCGCATACAGTCAAGGACAAATTCAATATGGCTGCTCGTCAGCTTCAAAAACTTGCTTTTGACAAGCTCTGCCGGATAGTCGTCCCCGGCGATGCGGAGCGTCTTTCTCGCTGTGCATACCGTTTCCAGTATGAGGTCAACGATTTCGTCCAGTCGGTCTTTATCCATGTGCGGATCCTGTATGAGAATGTCATACTCGATATTGTCCTTGATGATGTCCCTGTAAATCTCTATAGCGCTCTGCGTTTTCGCTTCCGTTCCTTTCCGTTCCGGCTCTGCCGCGTCCTCTGTGAAAGGTGAGGGGTAAGGGGAAAGGATAGGAATGGAATGGGTATTTGATATATCCGTATTTGATTTCTCTTTTTTTGATAAATCAGTTCTTGATATATCTTTATTTAATTGCGTTGGATTTTCCAACGTAGGGTTTTCCAACATAGGTTTTTCCAACGTTGGATTATCCAATGTTGGATTTTCCAATGTAGGTAAATCCGATACAGGCGTCTGCGGCTGCTCGTAAATGATATAGTCTGCGCCCCGCAATCGTCCTTTCTCGTCGCGTTCGCGGCTGCGGACGATATACCCGGCTTTTTCAAGCTCTCGTACCGCTTCGCGTATTGCGTCGATTTTTTCCCGGTTGATGTGGGATAGTCCCGCAAGGGTGTAATCCCACGTTTCCGGCAAGGACAGCATTTGCGAAAGCAGCCCCTTTGCTTTCAAGGTCAAGCCCCTGTTGCGTAGATGGTGGTTGCTCATTACGGTATAGCCGCGGTTTCGTTCCACACGGAAAACTGCCATTGTTCATCACTCCTTTGCTGTGGTTTTGTTACGCAGTAGAAGCACGTTTTTAAGGGAAAAGGCATAAACACCTTGCCTTGCCAAAACCGCGCCCCAAAAGCCGCTTGCTGCAAGGCTTTTTCCTGCTCTACTGCGTAACATGAGGGCATGAAAAAAGCGGCGTTTCTGTTCTCCCTGTGTGGGATTGAGAAACGCCGCCTGTGCGGTACGCTTATGTTTTGGAAATAGCTTGTCCTATCGTTTTTTGATGATATGTTGTTCTTACGCAGTCGTACCATCTGCTGCAAGGTCCTCTGTCAGGTCGGCGATGGTGTCGCCCGTGACCTGCATGGTACCGGCGGACCACGGCGTGCCGGAGGCAAACTGTGGGAAAACGCCGGCCGTGTGGTCGACAAAATAGGGGGCGAAGCCCGCCTCGCGGATCTGCTCCTCCGTCAGATTGCGCGTGAGCTGGTGGACAATGGTGCCAACCATCTCAAGATGCCCCAGCTCCTCTGTGCCGACTGTGGAAGTCTCCATTCCTTTGACGCGGACTACCACTATCGCGGCTCCGACCTTCACTACCATGTGAACGTGTCCGCCGCGCTTTCGGAGGGAGGGGCGGTATGGTGAAAGAATTTATCTCGCAGCTTCCACCGGACAAGCTGTCGCCCTTTGCAAAGCACCCCTATCAGGTGCGGGAAGATACCGCTATGGACGAGCTGGTGGAGAGCATCCGTGTCCACGGCATTCTATCGCCCTTGTTGGCCCGGCCAAAAGGGGAGGGCTACGAGTTGGTCAGTGGGCATCGGCGGCGCTTGGCGGCACAGAAATTGGGCCTGTCCACCGTGCCGGTGCTGGTGCGGAAAATGACCGACGATGAAGCGGTGATCCTGATGGTGGACAGCAACCTTCAGCGGGAAAACCTGCTGCCCAGCGAAAAGGCATTCGCGTATAGGATGAAGTTGGAGGCAATGAAACACCAAGGAAAGGCAACTTCCCGACAAGTTGTCGGGAAGTTAGAAAGTGCTGATGAAGTTGGACAAGTGAATGGCGAAAGTGGCCGCACCATTCAACGCTACATTCGCCTGACCAACCTTGTTCCGCCGCTGCTTCAGATGGTGGACGATGGACGCATCGCCTTTTCTCCCGCCGTGGAGCTGTCCTATCTCACCCGCGACGAGCAGGCGGAGCTGTGGGACTTGATCGGGCGGGAGGACGCCACACCATCGCTGTCACAGGCTCTCCGCATGAAGCAGCTCTCCCGCGAGGCAAAACTGACGCCGGAGGTACTGTACGTCATTCTCACCGAGGAAAAGCCCAATCAGAAAGAGCAGGTTCGCATCAAAACCGAGTCATTGCGGAAGTATTTCCCGCGCAATTACTCTGCGCAGCAGATGGAGCGGGAGATCATCAAGCTGCTGGAGGCCCGTTACCGCGCGAAGGACAGGGGAGAGCGATGATTTTCGCATACTGGCGCTATACAAATTTCTTCCGTACAATAGAGGCAGAAAGGAGCGAGGTTTATGGAGCAGAATTTACCGCCATTGCCGCCGGTCATTTTTGAGAACGGTCTTTACTACGAGCTGCGGGGCGAGCAGTATTATCCCTGCCTTTTGCCGCCGGAACCGGACACCACAGAGGACAAGCTGCTGGAAACCATCATCCGCCAGATGGCAGAGGCACAGGGCGTAAACGAGGATCTGAAGGCGCGGGATCAAATGGCGTGGGTAGGTGCGATGAACAACATCAAAAGCGCCGCGCTTGAGATCCTGCGAGAGTCCAAATAACGCCCCAAGAAGGAAACAAAAGCAAAAAATCAACGCAAGCGGAGACAGGTCAAATGCCTGCCTCCGCTATTTTTATGCCCCAACGGGCAAGGAGGAACAATATGGATTATTTCTACGAGCATGAATCAGAGCTATTTACATTTTACCGTGTTCCAAAGGTGCTGTTTACGGAGGAACCATTCAAAAACATGAATTGTGAAGCAAAATTACTTTATGGGTTATTGCTGGACAAAATGGGACTTTCCCGCAAAAGCGGGTGGTTCGATAAGCAAGGGCGCGCCTTTGTTTACTATGGCATCAGCCACATTATGGAGGACTTGGGCTGCGCCCACAACAAGGCGGAGAAGCTGCTATCCGAACTGGAGCAAGCTGGCCTGCTGCGCCGGAAACGGCAGGGGTTGGGGAAGCCGTCTGCACTGTACCCCCTGAAATTCGAAAACCGAATTTCTTGACTTTCGATTTTCGAATTTCAAGAACGCTGAAAATCAGCGTTCAGGTGCGCTGATTTTCAGCGTCTAATAAGACTGAGTAGAGCGATACTGAGATAAATATATACCAAGCCGAAAAAAGAATAATAGGGAGGATCATCAGATGAAGAACAAAGAGAACTTACGAGAAAAGCAGGTTAATCTCCGCTTGACGCAGGCAGAATATGAGCGGCTCACCCGCACCGCGCAGGACCACGGCATCGGGCGGGCGGCGTATCTCCGCATGGTGCTGCGGGGCGCGTGGCTGCGGGAGGACGGCAGAAAATCAGAATAACTTTTTCCGCTGGAATTTGATGCAGGCCGTCACACGGTCACGGATATA
>SFNH01000237.1 GCA_004554205.1 Clostridium sp. | reverse complement strand
ATGCGGCGGGGAGCCGGAACAGCTCCTCGCCGCATGGTATGCCTCCCTCGCGCTGCGCGCGGAGGAGATCTGCGTCAAAAGGGTAGCGTGGGATCAGTCCGCAAACATCGGGGTAGAAAGGTAGCGGTCGCCGGTGTCGGGCAGCAGGACGACGATGCGCTTGCCCTGATTCTCGGGACGCTTGGCGAGCCGGGCAGCAGCCCACACCGCCGCGCCGGAGGAGATGCCGACGAGCAGGCCCTCCTTGTGCGCCAGCTCGCGGCCGGTGGCAAAGGCGTCCTCGTTCTCCACCGTGATGATCTCATCGTAGATCTTGGTGTTGAGCGTGTCGGGCACGAAGCCCGCACCGATGCCCTGAATCTTGTGCGCGCCCGCGACGCCCTTGGACAGGACCGGGGAGCCGGCGGGCTCGACCGCCACGACCTTGACGTTGGGGTTCTGGCTCTTGAGGTATTCGCCCACGCCGGTCAGCGTACCGCCGGTGCCGACGCCCGCAACAAAGATGTCCACCGTGCCGTCGGTGTCGTTCCAGATCTCAGGGCCTGTGGTCGCGCGGTGCGCGGAGGGGTTCGCGGGGTTGGTGAACTGACCGGGGATGAAGCTGTCCGGCGTCTGGGCGGCCAGCTCCTGCGCCTTGGCAATGGCGCCCTTCATGCCCTTGGCGCCCTCGGTGAGCACCAGCTCCGCGCCGTAGGCCTTCATCAGCTGACGGCGCTCAACGCTCATGGTCTCAGGCATGACGATGATGATGCGGTAGCCTCGTGCGGCGGCGACGGCGGCAAGGCCGATGCCGGTGTTGCCGCTGGTCGGCTCGATGATGACGGAGCCGGGCTTGAGCGCGCCGCTCTTCTCGGCGTCGGTGATCATGGCATAGGCGATACGGTCCTTGACGGAGCCGGCGGGATTGAAGTATTCGAGCTTTGCGTAGACCTCAGCGCCGAGGTTTTCCGCGGCGGCGAAACGGTTGAGCTTGAGCAGGGGGGTGGAGCCGATCAGGTCGGTAATGGTATCATAAGTCTTCATAACGGTAAATTCCTTTTATTGTAGGTTGTATATTTTTTTGAAAGAGAAGTAATTTTAAGAGAGAGGAAAGGTGTTTACCGGCGACATCGGAGCATGAAAAAGGACAGCATAGGCTTGCCTCATTTCTGATTCATATATTTCCTATCGGATTAATAGGCATTGTAACACGAGGTTACCTACTTGTCAAGTAGGAATATGAAAAATTTGAGAAAAGAGAAAGACACGACTTTCGCAATGGCATTAAGGAACCTCTGAATAAATCGCTTTCATTCCGTTCCTAAACAATATATGTGCCAATTTTTGCACTTGATAAAGGCTATTTGGATGAAAAAGCCATTATTCCGCGGATTTTCAATCATGATTTCCTAAAAAAGGGCAGACTACCCCTATATCAGGTTGTGGAAAGTTTTCGCCCGGCAATCGCAAGCGAATATAGATTGGCACAGGCGAACATGGCATACAAGCGATTCTCATTCTTCTTCAACCCGCGATATACCGTTTTCCTGTAGCCAAACTGACACTTTATGATTCGAAATCCTTCTCAAGAAGCCGGACTATTTTCAGCATGTGCAGATGCAGACAGGCGGATATGGCGTTGCATGGGATGTGAACATGACCGTCTCGGATGCGATGCTCTACCGGGTCGGCAAAAGCGTTCCGCTGACTATTGAGGATTTCCGGAACTTTGCCACGCACAGAGTTATCAATGCAGCGGAGGCGGCGGAGATATTGGGCTGCTCCCGGCAGAATATCATTGACCTGACGAAACGCGGGAAGCTGCATCCAATCAAAACATCGGAGAAGAGCACGCTGTATCTCAAAAGTGAAGTCCTGAAACGAAACTGGCAGTGAGAATGCGTTATACCCCTTTATACCCTTTTCAAAAGGGTATAAAGGGGTATAACGTTCTTTAGAGAACTTTCCAAAATTTCTCATTTACACCTTTTCAAATGGATTCCAAGCCGTTACAATATATCTAACAACCTAACAATGTAATCGAGGTGTTGCTATGAAAACAACAGATAAGCCGCAGGTGAAGCAATACGTCATCTAT
>SFNH01000236.1 GCA_004554205.1 Clostridium sp. | reverse complement strand
GATCAGGGATTGGGATCGCTCCCAATCCCTGATTATCAGTGGGGTGGGTAAAGGGACTCGAACCCTCGACACCCGGAACCACAATCCGGTGCTCTAACCAACTGAGCTACACCCACCACATATCATGCACACGGGAACTGGCGACTATACTCAACCCGCATCCCCAGCTTGGAAGGCTGGTGCCCTGGCCATTGTGCTACACCCGCGTCTGCCCTCCGAAGAAATCGTCAGCTTGGTTATCATACCATTTTACGAAAACTTTGTCAATATCTATTCCGAAAAAATCCGAAGTTTTTCACAGTAAGATAAATGTCACGCCACGATTCTCCCGATCCAGGTCCCGGTCCTGCCGCAGCTGGCCGCACAGAACAAAGCCCCGGCGGGTCTCCTCGCTGAAAATGGAGAAGTCCTCGCCCCGGATCACCAGGCGCACCCGGCCCGCTTCCGCCTGCTCCCGCAGGTACCCGCGGCAGGCGGTGCGGATCTTTCCGCCCCGGCCTGAGGAGCCGTATCCGTGGATCAGCTTCAGAGCCGGGCGGCCCATTTTCCGGGCGGCAGCCAGCTCCGCCTCCAGCCAGCGAAGGGCTGTATCCACCGTGGGCATGCCCTGCTCCAGATTCAGTTCTTTCATGGAGATCGCCATGGTTTACCTCACCTGTTCCATAAAATATGTAAAGATCGGCGCCGCGTCCGCCGCATCCGGGCGGCGCAGGCCGAAGCTCTGCCGCTCCGGGTGCCACTGCACGCCCAGGATCGGCAGCGTGGCGTGCTCCACCGCCTCGATAACACCGTCGGGGGCTGCCTGCACCGCCTGCAGGCCCCGGCCCAGGCGGCGGAGGGACTGATGGTGGTTGCTGGTCACAGCGGGGCAGCGGCCCAAAAGCCGCGCCAGGCGCCCCACGGTCAGGGTCCTGTGGATCAGGTCGCCCTGCGGCTGTTGGTGGCCCGGGGTGTCATCCCGCAGGTCGCCGCCGAAATACACATTCAGCGCCTGAATCCCCCGGCAAATACCCAAAATCGGGCGTCCGCTCTGCACAAAGGATTGTATCAGCTTTTGCTCGGGTTCGTCAAGCCTTTCTCCGATGTCGCCGCCGCCGGGGAGCAGCAGTCCGCCGCACAGGGCGGAGTCGGCGCTGTCGGTGCTGCATATGGGCATGCCACCGGCGGAATATACGGCGGCGGTGTAATTGCGCAGGTCCTCCCGCCGGCCGGGAATAAAAATCGCTGGGATCATAGGAAGTTCACCTCTTTTTCCCAGCCTATGCGCCGAAATCGAAAAAAATCCCTCGAATCGGTTGCGTCCCGAGCAAAACTGTGGTACTATGGGAAAGTGCCTACGGAGAGGTATCGAAGTGGTCATAACGGGGCTGACTCGAAAACCAATGGTCACTTTGGAAACCCCTCCTTGAAAACCCTTGATTTATCGGGGTTTTCGCAGTACAATTAAATAAGTTAAACAGTTTTCTCTCCAACTTTTCTCTCCATTTTCCAAGGTTGAGATTTGAGAAGTTGGGTTGAAATATAGCACGGAGAGTTGTCCGAGAGGTCGAAGGTGCATCACTCGAAATGATGTGTTCCCTTAAAAGGAACCTAGGGTTCGAATCCCTAACTCTCCGCCAGACCATTAGCCTGCAAGCGTTTTAGCCGCTTGCAGGCTTATTTTTTTTACCCTACAGTAATTAACGCCGCACTCATTCCGGTCATCATCGCCTGAGCCGAGTTCAACTTGGAATTGTAATCCAAGTGAGCGTAAATATTTGCCGTTGTGCTGAAATCCGAGTGACCGAGCCATTCCTGGATTTGTTTCATCGGTACACCGTTCTTTAGCAGTAACGATGCACAGGTATGGCGCAGATCGTGAAAACGGATGTGTCGCAAACCGTGTCTTGCAAGCAATTTTGAAAAAGAGTCGGTTAAATAATCGGGTTTTATAATATTACCCATTTCATCAACGCAGATATAGTCAAGATATTTTCTGTTGTAACATCTTCCGCAAACACGCTTGTATTCTTCTTGCAGCTCCCAACGTTGCAAAAGCATATCCCTAAACTGTGGTATCAGCGGGAGCGTTCTGCGGCTTGATTTTGTCTTGGTGGTGTCAGATGCCACCTCAACAAGTTTTCCGTCGATTTGGCAAGACGTAAGCGTATGTTGGATAGTGATGGTGTTTTGCTGAAAGTCAATCGCACTCCATTTAAGTCCCAAGACCTCGCTTCGGCGCAATCCGTAAAAG
>SFNH01000235.1 GCA_004554205.1 Clostridium sp. | reverse complement strand
AATGCCATCGTCAAATAACGATTTGAAAATGGAACACAGCGCCGCAGCGCTGTGACAACCGCGGACTCCGGCCGGCAGCCATCGCTGCCGGCCGGGATCCGCGGCCATGTCTGTTCGTCGGCGGCTTTGCCTGCTCCGACTGCGCCGTCTTGCTCTGCCTCTGGCTGCAATTCGAAAATTCACACAAAAGACACAAAGCAGCACTTTCAATTTATCCGTCTGTTTTGTATAATAATGTCTATTGAATAAACCGCAAAGCGGTTTGTTCCCGCGGCGGTGGCCGCAGCTCATTACCGCAGAAAGGAGTCGAATCTATCAATGGAAACTGCGACGAAAATTTATCAGAAGGGCGAGTTCATCTTCAAGCAGGGTGAGTATGCGTCCTGTATGTATGACATTTGCCAGGGTAAAGTTGGAATTATCGCGAATTACGGCGAGGACGGCGAAAAGACCCTGACTGAGCTGGGGGAGGGCGCTTCCTTCGGCGAGATGGGAATGCTGGAGGTCTATCCCCGCTCCGCTACCGCCGTGGCTTTGGAGGACGGCACCGAAGTGCGGGTCATCACCACCGAGACCTTCAGCTCCTATTTTCAGAACAATTCTGAGAAGGTCTATGCCATTATGACCCAGATGAGCCGCCGTATCCGGGCGCTGTCCAACGATTATCTGGAGGCCTGCCGGGCTGTGGCTGAGACCGTGGAGGCGGAGAAAACGGGAAAGGAGAAGAGCGGCTGGCTGAAAAAGAACCTCAAAAAGTTCTGCGACGCCTACGACGAGTCCGTCCGGCTCTCTATCCAGTACGGTCAGGACCCCTACCGTGGATTCTATGAGAGCTTGTGGTACTAAAGGAACGTGACCGTGAAAAAGGCTTACGCGGCGGCAGCCGCACTGATGGCCCTCTGTCTGGTCCTGGGCTTCGTTGCCGGCAGACGAACGGCCCCTATGCGGGACGGCAACCACTCCAACGAGATGAAAATGGAGTACCGGACCAACTTTGACGACTACGGCGCCAGCGCTGTGGAGCGGAATGGCGACCATGCGGCCAGTCCCTATTTTTACAGCATGGATTTCTTCAACGCGGAGCCCACGGACTCCCTGTTCATCCTTCCCCACTTCCAGACCATCCAGCAGACGAGCTGGTGGTCCTGCGGCGTCAGCGCCACGGAGATGGTGCTGAACTACTTCGGCGCCCGGGGAGACTGGGACGAGGAGTCGTTGTCGGAGCTGCGGGAGGACCACGCGGACCAGCACATCGGCACCTGCCTGGACCAGATCATCGACATGTTCGAGGCGGTGGGCGGCTTTGAGCTGGAGACCACCTATAACTACATCGACGATCTGGATGCGGTGAACATGGCCTTCATCCGGGAGCACGTCCGGGCGGGCATCCCCATTCTGGTGGGCTGGAACGACTGGGGCGGCCACTGGCAGGTCATTATCGGCTACGACACCATGGGGACCGAGTACGAGGGGGACGACGTCATCATCGTGGCGGACTCCTTCGACACCACCGACCATAATCAGGACGGCTACGGCGTTTATGGAGCCGAGCGGTTCATCTACAATTTCACGTTCTACGATTTCTTCGGCGACGCGCCGGACCACCTGCGGGACAAGTGCTTCGTGGCGGTAAAGCCCGCCGGAACATAAAGGCGGCAGTCTGACAGGGAAGGTTCCCTTTGGCCAGCGGAGCATCAGGGCGGCTCACTTATATGCAAAATCCATCAATCAGAAAAAGACCTGCAAAGTTTTGTCAAGAGGATAATTCGAACGTTTTGATTAGGTGAAAAAGGCCGCACTAAATCAAGCCGCTTCGCATCTCAAAAGTGAATACGGCGGCTAGCCAGTGGTATGTGACGAGGTCAGACTTGCTCCAGCGTGTTCAAGTAGGCTTTCACTGTGGCGTAGTAGATCCTCAGGAACTTATTAGCGGAAGCCATTATATAAACGCGGTACGGCTTGCCTTCGGAGCGTTTCCTGTCCATGAAATGGTAAACCGGTTCATCAGGCGGTGAGTTCTGCAAATAGACGCTCATGACAAGGAAAAGCGTCCGCCGCAGGGACGATGCGCCAATCTTGCTCATGGATTTGTGCC
>SFNH01000234.1 GCA_004554205.1 Clostridium sp. | reverse complement strand
AAAAAAAATGATCAGGAATATCGAACCGGACGATCCGATGTTACAGTACAGCGGAAGAATCGATGACGACGATCCGAAGGCGCCGGTGCTTATCTATGCGGCGAGCTGGGTGAAAATGATTTTTACCGGAACATCGGTGGCAGTCACGCTTGCCAACCATCATGCATACTGGACGAATGAGATGGGCTATCTCTTAGACGGGGTGCAGGGGCGCATCCGCCTGTTGAATGACGGAAAAAAGAAAACTTACGAGATTGCGGGGCAGCTGCCGGATGCGCGGCATGAACTGATGCTGTTCAAGCGTATGGACGCCTGCCATACAGTGACGTTCTATGGATTTACCGTGGATGACGGCGCAGATCTCCTGCCGCCGGAGCCGAAGCCTGCCCGCCGGATGGAAGTGTTTGGCGACAGTGTCTCGTGCGGTGAGGTGTCGGAGGCGGTCGACTATGTCGGAAAAGAGGACCCGGTGCACGACGGACAGTATTCCAACAGCTGGTATTCCTATGCCTGGATGACGGCGCGAAAGCTTGGGGCAGAACTTCACGATACCTCACAGGGCGGCATTGCGCTGCTTGACGGGACGGGATGGTTCGGCGCGCCGGCGTACTACGGCGTGGAGTCCTGTTACGACAAGCTCGCATACAATCCTGATGTCGGAGAGGTAAAGAAATGGGATTTTTCCCGCTATACGCCGCAGGTGGTTGTGGTTGCCATCGGGCAGAATGACAATCATCCGGTGGACTATATGGCGGCGGATCCGGAGGGCAGTGCGGCGGAGCATTGGCGGAAGCGCTACCGGGAATTCATCGAGACACTGATGAAGCACTATCCCAAGGCGCAGATCATTCTTGCAACAACCATCTTAAAGCATCACCCGAACTGGGATGCGGCGATTGGGACGGTGTGCACACAGATTGCAAGTGAGCACGTACACCACTTTTTATACCGGAGAAACGGCTCTGGAACGCCCGGACACATCCGGATTCCGGAGGCGGAGGAGATGTCGGAGGAGCTGGCTTCCTATATCCGTTCGCTCGGAGATGAAATCTGGGATGTGTGAGAGACAAGAAAGGGAAAAGAAAGAGAGAAGGAGCAGAAACATGAATATGCAGATTGATCTGGAACGGGGAATTGCAAATGTGGGAGATGTGAGCAGAATGAAGGAGGTCATGGAGCGCGCCAGACGCGGGGAGCGTCTGGTGATCGGTTTTATCGGCGGTTCGATCACGCAGGGAAGCCTTTCTTCGACACCGCAGACGTGCTACGCCTACCGCGTGTATACATGGTGGAAAGAGACTTTTCCGCAGGCGGAGTTTGTCTACTGCAATGCGGGGATCGGCGGCACGACATCGGAGTTCGGCGCGGCGCGTGTGGGGACGGATCTTCTGGAGGAGAGAACGGACTTTGTGATTGTGGAATTTTCCGTCAATGATGAGAGCACGGAGCATTTTAAGGAGACCTATGAGGGGCTGGTGCGGAAAATCCTTGGCGCCGCGTGGAATCCGGCGGTTCTTCTGGTGCACAACGTGTTTTACCACAATGGAGCCAACGCGCAGGTGATGCACGCGGCAATCGGCAGACATTATGACCTGCCCTCGGTCAGCATGCAGAGCTCCATTTACCCGGAGGTGGTGGCAGGACGGATTGAAAACCGCGCGATCACGCCGGATGATCTGCACCCGAACGATGAGGGACATGCGCTGGTGGCGTCGGTGATTACTTATTTTCTGGAGCAGGTACGAAGCGGAAAACTGACCGGCAGTAATGCCGTCTTTGCACCGGGGGCAAAGCTTCCGGCTCCGCTTACAAAAGATGCCTACGAGGATTCCGTCCGCATCCGCAATGCCGCGGCGCCGGATGGGGCAGGGTTGCCGCAGCCCGTACTCGATGGATTTAAGCCCGATGAGGCTGCGCAGAACGGGATCACGGACTGCTTCCGATATGGCTGGACGGCGAAAAAGACGGGGGATGCCATCACCTTTTTGGTGGAGGGCAGCTGCATTGCCGTCCAGTACCGGAAGTCGGTAAAGCTTCCGGCGCCGGTTGCACTGGCGGTCGTAGATGGCGATGAGGAGCATGCGGTGCGGCTGGATGCGAACT
>SFNH01000233.1 GCA_004554205.1 Clostridium sp. | reverse complement strand
TACCGTCAGGTACTGCTTGCGGCGGAGCAGACGGAGCGGACGATGCTGGTGGTGGACGACCAGGAGGTAAATCGCGGGCTGCTTAAGTGCATTTTTGAGGAGCAATACCGGATTCTTGAAGCGGAAAACGGAGCGGATGCCTTTGAGGTCTTAAACAGGGAGTCCGGCAAGGTGGATATTATCCTGCTGGATCTTGCGATGCCGGTAATGGACGGAATGGAATTCCTAAAGCGAAAGCAGCAGGATGCCGTCCTTGCGGGAATCCCGGTGATTATCATCACAGCGGACGACACGACCGGACATCAGATCCAGATGTTGCAGCTGGGCGCAGAGGACTACATCGTAAAGCCTTTTGTGCCGGAGATTGCAATGCGCAGAGTGGAAAATGTTCTGGGAGCCGGCAGACTGTTGAAGCGGGTGTCTGTTGCCGGAGGAAAGGATAAAGGAGAGACGGACAATGGAGGAACTGTTTGATTCCCTGAAAGACTGGGGCTGTGACGTGGACGGCGCGCTGGCACGGTTCATCGGTGACAGGGAGCTGTACCGCAGCTGCCTGCACACGGCGGCGGGGGATCAGAATTTTGAACTTCTGCCGGAAGCGCTGCGCGCAGGGGAGACGGCGCGTGCATTTGAATGTGCGCATACATTAAAAGGAATGCTTGCCAATATGGGGCTGACCCCGCTATACGATATTGTGGTGCGGATTGTGGAGCCGCTGCGTGCGGGAGAGCCGGAGGGACTTTTGACGGTCTGCGACGAACTTCTGGCGGCGAGAGACAGGCTGAATACCCTGTTAAAGGAGACGGCATGAGGGTTCTGATAACCAATATTTCGCCGCTGCGGGATGAGGCACTCTATGAGGAGCTTTTGAGGTATGTACCCGCGGAGAGACAGGAGAAAATAGTGCGTTACGGGAAGCCGGAGGATCGTAGGAGAAGTCTTGGCGCAGGCCTGCTGCTGGAGTATGGTCTGCGGAGCCTTGGTTGCTCCCTGCTTTCTCTCATGCCAGGGACAGAGACGGTGCATCTGGTGCGTGGTGCTCACGGAAAGCCGGAACTTTCCGGCGGGACGGGGGTGCATTTTAACCTGTCCCACGCGGGAGACTATGCGGCAGCGGTATTTGACGAAGGCGCGGTCGGAATCGACGTGGAACGGGCGCGGCGCGTGAATGTGAATGTCATGCGAAGGCAGTTTACGGCAGCGGAGAATGCGTATCTGCGGAGCGAACCGGATGCGTTTTTATGGCTCTGGACGCGCAAGGAAAGCTATTGCAAAGCGGTAGGGGAAGGACTGCACCTGCCGCTTTCTTCTTTTGATGTGCTGGAGGATCAGGTGGCGGGAAGGACTGCACCTGCCGCAGAGGCGGCGGAAGCAGAGACGGCGGTCAGAAAAGCGGATGCCGGGGAGTTTTATCTGTACACAGAAGCGCCGGTAAAAGACTATGTATTATCGGTCTGCGCAGGACATCCCATCACCGGGTGTCTTGTGGAGAAGGTCGATCTGCGGAAATTATTTGACGGCATTTCCTAAAATCACTATAATAAATTCATCAGCCAAAAAGGATGGGGATAGATCATGTATGATGAACTGACAGAGCAGGATATCAAGAAAATGGAAGAGGAGATCGAGTATCGCAAGCTCGTTGTGCGCAAGGAAGCACTCGAAGCTGTGAAGGAGGCGAGAGCCCAGGGAGATCTCAGCGAGAATTTTGAATATCATGCGGCAAAAAAGGACAAGAACCAGAACGAGAGCAGAATCCGCTATCTGGAGAAGATGATCAAGACAGCGAAGATTATATCCACGGACTCCGCGGAGGACGAAGTCGGAATGAATAATACCGTCACCGTGTACTTTGAGGAGGACGATGAGGAAGAAGTCTATAAGATTGTCACCACCGTGCGCGGCAATTCACTCAAGAATCTGATCAGCAATGAGTCACCGCTCGGCAAGGCGCTGCTTGGACACCGGGTGGGAGACCGCGTGGAAGTGCGGGTCAACGATGATTACTCTTATTTTGTCACGATCCGCAAGATCGAGAATACGGTGGATGACGGAACGGATAAGCTGAGAAAATTTTAGGCATGACGCAGAAGAAAGGATAGAGCA
>SFNH01000060.1 GCA_004554205.1 Clostridium sp. | reverse complement strand
TTACATTATGCGCATTTATAATCCGCACACGGAAGTTATCGTGACTGTGGATTCAATAACCGTAAAACAAAGTATTGAAGGTATCCCTATTGGGGAAAAACAAGCAGACGATGGGAGGTGAGAGAGGATTGAGCAAGAGCGAGTACCGTGATATGAGCAATCAGATTGCCGGCATGATGTACGAGGCAAAGCTCCGGCAGGGAATCAAGGATGAGGAGCTCGGAAAGCGAGTCGATCTCGCCGCCGGCACTATGCGGAATATGAGGTCGAGTAAGACATCATGCAACATCCCATTTTGGAAGGTAGCGCTGATTGCCCAGATGGCGGGATATGAAGTGAAATTTGAGAGGAGGACAAGTTGATCTATATTACGAAAGGAGGGTGAGAGACATGACGAAACGGCAAAAGGCCAAGGTTATCCTTGATGCGCTTGACAGGCGGGCGCCTGCAAACATCAACTGGGCCCTGGAAGATATGTGGCTTGACGCCATCATAGACGGGCTGTTGGACATTGAGATACAGGAAGGAGATGAGGAATGATGGCAGCAGGAGTGATAGAGTTGCTGACACTTGAGGATGTGAACAATATGCCGGTCGAGGTGCTGGCGGACTGCGTGTCGGGGCCGTGTCTGCTGATCAACGACGGCAGGATCGTCGGAACTGAAAAAGAGCCCACCGGCGGGGACCGGTAAGGCTCAAAACAAAAATAATCACACCCTTATTATGAGGGAGAAGAGGAGGAAAGTCAAGTATGAGATTGTATGAACTTACAGAGCAGTATGCAGCATTGCAGGACATGATGTATGACCCGGACGTGGACGAGCAGGCTTTAAGGGATACCATGGAAGCCATCTGGGGAGAGATCGAGGACAAGGCGGACGGGTACGCGAAGATCATCATGGGGATCAAATCGGATATCGAGGCCCTGAAAGCGGAAGAGGAGCGCCTGTATGCCCGCAGGAAGCGGCTTGAGGAGCGTCAGAAGTGGTTAAAGGATACCCTTGAAGCGAATATGCGAGAGGTCGGGAAGACGAAATTCAAGACGGCGCTGTTCTCATTCAATATCCAGACGAACGGAGGAGTGCAGCCGCTTGTGATCGATGGACTCATCGACGATATTCCGGGCAAGTACCTTATCCCGCAGCCGCCGATCCCGAACAACGAAGCGATCCGCAGTTTGTTAGCCGTAAGGCAGGTGGACTGGGCGCACCTTGAGCCGCGCGGGGAAAGTCTGAGGATACGGTGATGGAAGAGAGACGGGAGATCACGCCGTACCGCATGAACCAGCTCATGAAAGCGGCATCGAAAATAACAGACCAGCTGGTAAACAGCGTCTTTCATCTTACAAGCGATGAGATGGACATTGTGCTGAAACTGATCCAGTATTGTATGAACGAGAGCCGCGACAAGAACAAAGAAAACGGGAAAGAGGTGTAAGAATGTTTGTCAAGACAGGAGAATTAAAGAAGATCATGAAGTCCAGCCTGAAACGATACGGGCTGATCGTAGGAAATGACGGGACGCACATCCTGGCCTATTCCGACAACTGGGGGATCTGTGTGGAGGAGGCTTATGCGAGCAACAAATTCAAGGCTGCCATCATGGAGCTCATCGGAGATCTGCCGGAACCGCCGGAGTTTTTCCGCTATACATATGGGGGCGATAAACAGCTCCAGCAGGAGACCGTGTTAGATCCCGCAGAGCCGTACAGGCAGTGGAAAGCAGCTAAGGACGTTGGCGTGGGAGCGCCATTCTTCCTGTTTGCGTGGCCACACGAATATGCGGTCTACCAGCGTGGGAGCGACCTTGAGTTTATCGCCGCGCCGCGCAGCCTGACATCGGCTATCTCTTCAAGTGAGCTGGACACGGAATCAGAGCATATGCCGGATCACCCAAGCATTCTGGGCTCTGTCCTGTATTATAAGAACGAGACCATGATCTACTGGGTGCATACGGAATCTCCGGGCACCAAAATGCAGGAGACCTTTTTCCCGCAGCTTAAGGGGATCAGCTTCTTCAATGATGACTGGCTGAAAAAGCCGGAAGAGAACGTGGGCACGGACAGGGAAGCTGCGGCAGGCGATGAAGCTGGCGAAGAGCAGCTTCCGTATTAAGGAGGGGAGATCATGGCAGTACCGGTACTCATCATTGGCCGGAGCGGTTCCGGCAAATCCACCAGTATGAGGAACTGTGTGGGAAAAGATTTCGCATTGATAAATGTCTTAAAAAAGCCGCTTCCATTTAAGGGGAAGATCCCGTCCGTACAGACGGACGACTATGCAAAGATAACAAAGGCGCTGTCCGGCTGCCAGCAGAAATCCGTGGTGATCGACGATGCGGGATATCTGATCACGAACCAGTTTATGCGCGGGCACAGTAATGCAGGGAAGGGAAATGGCGTGTTCTCGCTGTATAACGACCTTGGAGACAGGTTCTGGAGCCTTATCCAGTCTGTGGTGTCCATGCCGGAAGACCGGATCGTATACTTCATGATGCACGAAGACAAAGACGATACCGGAGACGTGAAGCCGAAGACCATCGGGAAGCTGCTCGATGAGAAGGTGTGCGTGGAGGGTATGTTCACCATAGTGCTCCGCTGCGTCCTGGACGGGGAAGAGCACCGGTTCATCACGCAGTCGGCAAACGGCGCGGTGAGCAAGTCGCCGATGGGTATGTTTGACAGCCTCGATATCGACAACGATCTTCTGATGGTCGATAACGCCATACGGGAATATTACGGAATCCAGAATCCGAAGAATGTAGAGGAGGAAAAGAAGGATGATTAAGAAACCACAGGGGTATGATGCGGCGCCGGCGTACACCGGCGAATTCGTGCAGCTTCCGAAGGGAAAATATGTGTGCGTGATCAAGCAGGTGGCGACTAAGGCTACAAAGGGCGGGGACGAGCAGTTCGTGATCCTTTACGACATAGCCGAGGGTGAGCATAAAGATTTTTACCAGAAGCTTTTTGATGCGGATAAGGCACAGGACCCGTCCGGCGCAAAATGGCGCGGGGTATTCCGGCAGAACATGGAAGGAAAAGGTCTGTCCTGGTTCAAGGGGATCATCACATCGATCGAGCGCTCAAATAACTTCACCTTTCAGTGGGACAAGGAGGGCAATGAGAAGACGTTGCAGGGCAAGAAGTTCGGCGGCATTTTCCGGCGCAGGCAGTATGAGGCGGACAATGGGAACAGGCCGATCGTGACGGAGCTGTTCCGCATCCGAAGCGTGGCGGGGCTTTCTGAGGCGGAGGTGCCGGAAGATGAGCTTCTCCCTGACGCGCCGCAGGGAAGGTCAAACCCGTCTCAGGCGGCTTCCCCGTCTCCGGTGGGCGACGGATTCATGAATATCCCGGAGGGAGCTGACGATGAGGGGATACCGTTCATGTGATGAGAGCGACCCGGAGCTTTACCGGAAGGTGAAGGAATCCGTCAGTATGAAGCAGGCGGTAGAGCATTGCGGTCTGGAAGTAAAGAAGGGACACTGCCTGTGCCCCTTCCATCAGGATACGCGGCCCAGCTGCAAGGTATACCCGAACGGGAAGGGGTTCTACTGCTTTTCCTGCGGGGCCGGCGGAGACCAGATCAAGTTTGTGGCAAAGTATCGGGGCGTGAGCAACTATGAAGCAGCAAAGGAGCTGGCAGGCGCATTCGGCATCCCGGTCAATGTGCCGGTGACATACCGGGAGAAGCGCGAAGCTGCCAGGCGGTGCAGGGAGCGGCAGGAGTTGACGCGGTTTGTGAGCCATTCAAAGATGTGGCTGGCTGCTTACCGCGGGCTGCTCTGTGAGGCGATCCGCGGGCGGGACGGGCATTTCTGGGAGGGGCTTAAGAACCTGACCTATGTGGAGTACCTGCTCGACTGCCTGGAGAAATGCCCGGAAGAAGTATATGCAGACAAAAAGGTGGTGAGAGAGATTGGAAAAGTCGAAGGACGAGTTATTGGCTGGTTTGGCTGATCTGGAGCGAGCCGATCCATTCCCGGACGAGATATTCTACAAGGTATTCGAGATCGAGGACAATATCGAGCGGACGCAGTATATCGAAGCGCTCAAGAATGAAGCGCGGAAGTTAAAGCGGATAACCGAATTCAATAACGTATATAAGTCCTTCGTGCTGGATTATGGACAGAGGCAGCGGAAGCATGGAAATATGACCCGGTTTACCAACCAGCCGCTAGAGCTTGCATGCGGTGAGTGGATCGCTGACGACATGGGCGTGAAGATGATCCGCTATGACAAGAATGCCATGCCGGTATCGTTCCAGGCCTGCAGCCATCCGATCCTTCCGGTGGAAATCCTGAAGAACGTGGACACCACCCAGGAGCGTATCACGCTGGCTTACTTCAAGTCTGCTGACTGGCAGAGGATCACGGTTGACCGGAGCGTCTGCGCCAATACGAACAAGATCGTGGACGCGCTCAGCCAGTTCGGGATCGAGGTGACCTCGGACAATGCGAAGAACCTCGTGCGGTACATATCGGACTGCGTGGGATTAAATCCGGCCACTTTAAACCCTCTCAAGGCGATCAACCGTCTGGGCTGGGTGGGAAGCTCATTTACGCCCTATGCGGACGATATCCGCTATGAAGGGGATATGGATTATGAGGTGATCTTTAAAAATGTAACCCAGAAGGGGGATCTTGATGTGTGGAGGGGGCTGTGCCTGGATCTTCGGAAAGAGCTTCCGCTCCGCATGATGATGGCCGCCAGCTTTGCGTCCGTGCTGCTTGAGCCGCTTAAGGTCCTGCCGTTCGTGCTGCATACATGGGGGACGACCGGGACAGGAAAGACGGTCGGCCTCATGGTCGCCATGAGCATCTGGGGGAATCCGAAGATGGGCGGGCTTGTAAAGACCATGAACATGACCCGCAACGCCATCATGCGCAACGCGGCGTTCCTCTGCAGTATCCCATTTGCCGGTGATGAGCTGCAGACCATAAAAGATAAATGGAACGGAAATTTCGACCAGCTGATCTACCAGGTGACCGAGGGCGTGGATCGCGGGCGGGCTAAGGCATATGGGGGAGTCGAGGATACAAGGACATGGAAGAACAGCTTCCTCTTCACCGGTGAGGAGCCTATCACAAAGGTAAATTCCGGCGGAGGGTCAAAGAACCGCGTCATCGAGATCGCCCTTGATGGCCCGCTTGTGGCTGACGGGCATCATGTGAGCAGCGTGGTGCAGGAGCATTACGGATTCGCCGGGAGAAGGTTTGTGGAGTATATCCAGAACATTGAGACGGCGAAGCTGACCGAGCGCTACCGCGCGCTATTTGACGAGCTGTGCGGTCTGGATACGACCGATAAACAGGCGATGGCTATGGCTTGCATCCTCCTGGCGGACGAGATCGCGGTGGAGTTGTTCTTTTCGGAGGAGGAGCCCCTTAAGGTTCACGATGTCAGGAAGTACCTGCAGAGCGCTTACGAGGTAGATGTGGCGGAGCGGGCGTACCAGCAGGTGCTTAACTGGGCTGCGAGGAACCCGGTGCGGTTTGAAGACCCGAAAGCGGATAACTCCCCGAACAAGGGCGAGGTCTGGGGAAAGATCAGCGGTGGATTGCTGGTGATCAACCGGGATGTGCTCATTTCATATCTGGATCAGAACGGATTTGACTATACGGCGGTAAGCAGGAAATGGTCGGAAAAGGGATATCTGGAGCGAAATTCGCAAGGGAAATACATTCATAGTACCAAGGTATACGGAGTTAAATCCAGCTATATAAAGATATGCCTGCCACAGGATGATGATAAGACGGACAGGGACGGATTTATGAATATCGATTTTGAGCAGGAAACACTCCCATTTGAATAAAAAGTCTAACCCTTGAGAAAAAGGTTAGCCCAAAGGTTAGACCCTGAAACCCGCATAAAATAAGGCTTTTTAATATAGGGTCTAACCTGTCTAACCGGTCTAACCTGTTTATAAGGTCTCGTGACGCGAGGAAAAAACGATACTCATTTTTTTACTCTAAAAATATAGGCATATACAAGCGGTTTTTTGGTTAGACGGTTAGACCGTAAATAAATACAAGGGTTTGCGGCACTTTTCAGGTTAGACTTATGGTAAGACAAATCTCAAAAAAGGTTAGACAGGAGGCATATATGAGCAACAAAGCAGCAGGAACCCGGTTTGAAAAGGCGTTCGTCTCTATTTTAGCACAACATGGCTTCTGGGTCCACCCCTTTCAGGATAATAAAAACGGCCAGCCGTGCGACGTGGTGGCAGCCAGGAACGGAAACACATATCTGTTTGACTGTAAGGACTGTCAGGGCAGCTGCTTTGAATTAAGGCGCGCAGAGCCGAACCAGTACAACGCCATGTACCTGTTTGAAATGGCCGGGAACAGCCGCGGGATGTTCGCTATCCGGTTCTCGAATGACGAGATATATCTCGTGGATTACCGGGAGCTTCTGACGCTGGCTGGACGCGGGATAAAGCGGATCGGCCGTGACGACTGCGTGGCCCACGCGCAGAGCCTTACCTCATGGCTTGAATACCGCGACAGCGCTGATGAATGGAGTGAGTGGCATGAAGATCATAATTGGAAGTGAGATACGGGTAAAAGACGCACCGAAAGCCCTGTATGACTGGTGCAGCGAAAATCTTGTGATACCGAACCCGGAATATGCGAACCGGGCGCGCCGGGGGTTGTGGCTGGGGAACACGCCGCAGTACATATGGCTCTACTGGCTGGACGGGAGCGACCTGATGCTCCCGACAGGCGTCGGGAAGCAGATCAGGCAGTTCACAGGCCCGGAAGACGAGATCACGGTCGATCTTGCGGATAATGGACACATCCGGTATGACGGGGATATCCCTCTGTATGATTACCAGGAACAGGCGGTGCGGGAAATGGCAGCCGCAGGCTGCGGGATATTACAGAGCCCGTGCGGTTCCGGGAAAACGCAGATGGGGATCGCCCTTGCGGCGAGGCTGCGGCGAAAGACTTTATGGATCACCCACACGCAGGACCTGCTCGCACAGTCATTTGGGCGCGCGGCGCAGTATTTCCCGCCTGATACCCTCGGGACGATCACGGCGGGCAAGGTGCAGGTCGGAAGCCACATGACATTTGCCACGGTGCAGACACTCTGTAAGCTGGATCTGGGAAGATATCGGAACGTATGGGATGTCATCATCGCAGACGAATGCCACAGGCTTTCCGGGACGCCGACGCAGGTGACGATGTTCTCAAAGGTGATGAACAGCCTGGCGGCGCGGAACAAATACGGATTGAGCGCCACAGTCCACCGTTCCGATGGAATGATCAAGAGCACGTTCGCTATGCTTGGCCCCGTAGTCTGCCGTGTTCCTGATGAGGCAGTCGCGGACAAGACCGTGAAGGTGCGGGTGATGAAGCGCTGTACGGCAATCAGGACGAGCCTGTGCTGCCTGGATACGGATGGCACGCTGAAATACAGCAGCCTGATCCAGTACCTGGCAGAGAGCAGGGAGCGCAACGCCCTGATCGTCCGGGATCTTGCGAGCCAGCAGGGGCGCGCCTGCCTGGTCCTTTCAAGCCGGCTGGCACATCTGAAAGCCGTTATGGAGTTGCTCCCTGAGACGCTTTTTGAGCGGTCAGTGATGATCGATGGCAGCATGACGGGCAAACGCGGCAAGCAGCGGCGTGAGCAGGCCATAGAGGATATGAGAAGCGGCAAGAAGGACATTCTTTTCGCGTCCTACGGACTGGCAAAGGAAGGGCTGGATATTCCGAGGCTGGACAGGCTGTTCCTGATAACCCCGCAGAAGGATTACGCGGTGGTCACCCAGAGCATCGGGCGGATCGCCCGTGCGGCGCCGGGAAAAGAAGATGCGGTGTGCTACGATTACGTGGACGATATCGCATTCTGTGAGAACCAGTGGAGACGCCGGAGGACGCATTACAGGAAAGCGGGGTGTGAATTATGAGCCGGCTTGAGGAACAGGCAGCGATCGCAAAGGGTGTGTGGTGTGATTCCTATAACTTTTACTTAAAATACCACGGACGCCCCGCGGAACCGGGAATGTGGGAGGAAGCCACGAAAGATTTCGGGGAGATCATGAAGAAATACAGCGGGGCTACGGTATGTGCCAGGATGATGCTGGCCGCGTTCTCGCTTTTGGAGGAGGAGACAAGATAATGAGTAAGAGCAGGGCGAACAAGCAGAACCGCCTCCGCAGTCAGTTGAGGCGGCAGAGGAATGATGTGTATAAGTTCAACTTTAAGAAGCAGAAATAAAGATTGAGAAAGGAGCCGAACCTCCGGCCGGGGTAACGATATGTCGGGTTCCTTTGATGAGATGGATTATATCGAGTTTTTAAAGAGCAAGATTGAGATCGCAAAAGACAGTGGTTTTGAGGTGGGAAGGGAAGAGATTAACCCCGCTTTGAAGCCTCACCAGAAAGATGCGGTTATTTGGGCGCTCCGCGGCGGCAGACGGGCACCGTTTGAGAGCTTCGGTCTTGGTAAGACCGTGCAGGAGCTGGAGTTTTGCCATCAGGCAGTGCGCCGGTTCGGCAAAAAGGCATTGATCGTGTGCCCGCTTGGAGTGAAACAGGAATTTCAGCGGGACGCGGCGGAACTTCTTGGTTATGAGGCCCCACGATATGTGAGGAACATGGACGAGGTAAAAGCAGCGCCGGAATCAATCCTGATAACTAACTATGAGCGGGTTCGTGATGGCGATATTCGGCCCGACTACTTTACAGCGACTAGCCTCGACGAGGCATCGGTGCTTAGGAGCTTTGGCAGCAAGACCTACCAGACGTTCCTCGACAAGTTCAAGGGAGTGCCATACAAGCTGGTGGCTACGGCAACACCATCGCCGAACCGGTACAAAGAGCTGATCCACTACGCCGGATATCTGGAAGTGATGGATACCGGGCAGGCGCTGACGCGCTTCTTCCAGAGGGATTCCACAAAGGCGAACAACCTGACCCTGTATCCGAACATGGAGGACGAGTTCTGGCTTTGGGTGTCGAGCTGGGCGCTGTTCATCACGAAGCCGTCAGATGTCAATTCGGGGTATTCGGACGAGGGGTATGTCCTCCCGCCACTGGAAGTCCGGTGGCATGAGCTCCCGATCCACTACGGGGACACGACAGACCGGGACGGACAGTTCCAGCTATTCAACGATGCGGCGGCGGGATTAAAAGAAGCCGCACAGGTGAAGCGCGAGAGCATTGATCGGCGCGTGGAAAAGATGAAAGAAATCGTGGATTCTGACCCAGATGCACATTTCATCTTATGGCATGACCTGGAACGGGAGAGGGAGGCAATCAAAAAGGCGCTGCCGGAGACGGTTGATATTTATGGCTCACAGGATTATGAAATCCGGGAGCAGCGGGTGATTGACTTCTCGGAAGGAAGGATACGGCTGTTTGCCACAAAGAAAGAGCTTTCCGGTTCCGGGTGCAACTTTCAGAAGCACTGTCACCGGGAAATCTTCCTCGGGATTGACTACGAGTTTAATGATTTTATCCAGGCGATCCACCGGTGTTACCGATTCCTACAGATGGAGCAGGTGATCATCGACATCATCTACATGGAGAATGAGCGCCAGATCAAGGAAGCATTGCTGGAAAAGTGGAAAAACCACAACCACATGGTGGATAAGATGGTCGAGATCGTAAAGAAATATGGATTATCCGGTACCGGGAAGGTGCAGGCATTAAAACGCAAGATGGGGGTTGAGACTGTGAGAGTAGAAGGAAAGAATTATACGGCCGTACATGACGACTGCGTAGAGGAAACAAGGCGGATGGCGGATAACAGCGTGGATTTGATACACACATCTATCCCGTTCGGAAACCACTACGAGTATTCGGCAAACTATAACGACTTCGGGCATAACCAGAACACGGAGCGGTTCTTTGAGCAGATGGATTTTCTGACGCCGGAGCTTTTGCGGGTGTTAAGCCCGGGGCGTGTGGCTGCTATCCATGTAAAAGACCGTGTCCTGTTCGGGAACGCGACCGGAACCGGTATGCCGACGATCGAGCCATTTCATGCGTTTTGCATTGAGCATTACATGAAACATGGATTCCAGTATTTCGGCATGATCACAGTCGTGACAGATGTCGTGCGGGAGAATAACCAGACCTACCGGCTGGGATGGACGGAGCAGTGCAAGGACGGCTCCAAGATGGGGGTCGGGTGCCCGGAGTACATACTGCTCTTCAGGAAGCTGCCGACGGACCGGTCGACCGCGTATGCGGATAAACCGGTGACAAAGAGCAAGGACGAATACACCCGCGCCCAGTGGCAGATTGACGCGCATGGGTATTGGCGCAGTTCTGGTGACCAGATGGTGAGCAAAGATGACCTTGAGCATATCTCTGTGGATAACCTCCAGGCGGTCTACCGGAAGTATAGCCGCGATCATGTGTACAGCTATGAAGATCATGTTGCGCTCGCGAAGAAGCTGGACAAGAACGGGAAGCTGCCCGCGACGTTCATGGTCGTGGCGCCCGGGAGCTGGACGTGGGAGGTATGGGACGATATCAACCGTATGCGGACGCTCAACACGACCCAGAGTCGGAGACGTGCGCAGATGCACGTCTGCCCATTGCAGTTGGATATCGTGGAACGAATCATCAACCGGTATTCCAACGAGGGAGACTTAGTATATGACCCGTTCGGAGGGCTTATGACGGTACCTATGATGGCGGTAAAGATGAAGCGGCGCGGGTATGGTTGCGAGCTGAACCCGGATTACTTCCGGGACGGCGTTGGATACCTGCAGGCGGCGGAGGAGGAAGTGGAAGCGCCGACGCTGTTTGACTTTATAGGAATGAAATAAAAACAGGAAGGAGGCCGGAGCCGCTGGCCAGCGTAAAGGATATCCTGGCTCCTTCTAAAAAATGAAAGATACATATAAAAGCAGAGTATATACAGACAGACCGGATTATGCGGATTTTGATTCGCCGGCGAAATTTGAGTCGATCAAAAGCATCATTGCAAAGAGGCTGAGGGAACA
>SFNH01000232.1 GCA_004554205.1 Clostridium sp. | reverse complement strand
TAAGATGATCTCCCTCTTTTACAATCGGCTTATATACTTTATCGCCCATTCTGCATTCCCCCTCGTGATGATCAAACATAAACTTATCTTATGTCTCAATCCCGAATTGTCACTCTTATTAAAAAATTATATCATGCTTTTGTGAACTTTTCTACCGCCTATATTTACAAGCACCGCCATCTCGGAATAACCTCAATTCTCCGCACATTTCCGGCACAGGCGATGGAGGTTTCTCCGGGCTTCAGCACCGGAAAGCCATAGCCGGTGACGGTATCGTTTCTGAGGACTGTGTCCTTGAAGCAGTTCATCAGCTCACTGTCGATTTCGATGTATTCGTCAATGGCTGAAATCGTCCACAAACTCGTACTATCGGGCGAGGAGATGTTGAGTGTAACCGCACCGTTGCCATAGAGTCTTATATGCGGTCGGCTCTCAAAAGCAGTCGGATTGGTGATCGTCAGTTCAGAAGCGTCAGCCGACACCGTTTCCTGCCCCGCAAGGCTGTACTTATAAGGTTTGCAGTTGAAGGTCACGGTGAAACTGCCGACCTTGTTCAGCTGTTCCTCAATGTCCAGACTGCCGGAGATGACGCCGTAGCGGAAATACTTCACATCGTAGGAGTCGGTAAGCTCATGGTATCTGTCCGGCTCGGCATACAGCCAGCCCTTGATATCCAGCAGGACGGCTACAAGGGCGGCGGTATTCTTCCGTGCGAGGAACACTGTATATGTCACCTTGATGTTGGCAAAGCGGCGGTTGGGGTTGATGATGTCACCGCTCCGACCGGGAATGGAGATGAACTCCGCATCGTACTCCGGTGCGGAGAACACATCCTTCTTCTCGATATGCAGACCGAAATCAGCGGAACTGCGGCCGTTGTAGGTAAAATAGGTCATGCGAATACCACTCCTTTCCGCTGGGCGAACTGGTTCGCCGTTTCCATGACTTCGTTGGTGAGCTGACGGATGTCCTCACTGCTGTAATTGTTGAAATTCGTGATGTTCAGGGCAATGGTGAAAGCGGAAGCCGCCTTGCCGACCATACCGTCCACGGTAGAGCGGATTGAGCCGTTCACGTCAAAGTCGGTGGGCAGAGCCGTCTGCATATCGTGAGCGAGGTCGCCCATGACGCCGTTGATGTCCTCTGCCATCCCTTCTGCGGCTTTGACCGCTTCATCGCCGTTGTCGTCAATGGAGCCTGCAAGACCCTTGACCAGCATTTCACCGACCCATGCCATCTCCTTCGAGGGCGAATGGATACCGAAGAAATCGCAGATGCCGTCCCAGATGGAGGAGATCCACCCGGACACTTTATCCCACAGCCACGATGCAAGCTGGGTAATGCCGCTCCACAGTCCCTTGACGATGTTGCCGCCAATCTCCACGATTTTATACATCAGAGAGCCGAAGGCTTTCACGATGCCCGCAATGATCTGCGGCACGGCCTTGACGATCTCCACGATGATGGTGGGCAGATTTTCAATCAGCGCAACGAACAGCTGAACGCCTGCCATGATGATTTTATCGATGTTTCCAATCAAGGCATTGACAATGCCGGAGATGATCTGCGGAATCGCCTGCACGATAGTCGTAATGATTTGCGGCAAAGCCTGTATCAGCGAGATCAGCAGGTCGATGCCTGCTTGGATAATCTGAGGGATAGCGTTCAGCACAGCATTGATAATGCCATCAATGATTTTCGGGATGGCTTCCACGATTGCTATAATGTCATACTTGATGCCGGATATCTTCTCCGCATCGGCAAGCAGGCGCTCCATTTCCTGCTTCGTGCCGCCGTAGCCCAGCTTGAGGTTGTCGAGCATCGTGTAGTTCTGCTTGGCAAAACCCTGGTAGGCATTCTGAATGGAGGACATATCCGTACCCATCTTATTGGCGTTGTCGGACATATCCGTAATTGCCATATCCGCATACTTTGCGGCCTTTTCGGTATCACCGCCGAGGGACTGGATCAGGCTTGCGGAGAAGCCCGTCACCGTTTCCATGTATTCGTTGGCGGAAAGGCCGGCCGTTTTGTATGCGTTGGCGGCATACCGTTGGATCTCCTGCGATGAGTCTTTGAACAGGGTGTCAACGCCGCCGACCAACTGTTCATAG
>SFNH01000059.1 GCA_004554205.1 Clostridium sp. | reverse complement strand
TTACTGCTGATACCCTATCTGGCATGGTATCTGCTCTGGCATCTCAAGCAGGCACCCAGCATATCCGTCAGCACCATAGCACCTTTTCGAATATTTTTTTGCTCCCATAGGAAAAAGCCAGATCTCTGACCTCAAGCCAGCTCATCTCCATACACCACCCTTGTAGCGAATCAGCAAATACAGGAAAAAAGGTCCCCCGATCAGAGATGTCATAATCCCCAGCGGAATCTCCGCCCCCGTCAGCGTCCTGCACAAAATATCAATCATCATCATGAAGCCCGCGCCGAGAAATATACTGAACAATAGCAGTTTCCGGTTATCGCTTCCCACAAAAAAACGTGCCATATGCGGAATGATAAGTCCGACCCATCCGATTGTTCCGGATATGCTGACCGCGCCCGCCGTCGCAAGCGTTGCCCCCGATATCACCAGAAAACGGCTCATCCCGGTCGCAAGACCCATACTCTTTGCTTCCAACTCTCCCATAGACAGTACATTGATAGCCAGTCCCTGACTCAGCAGGATTAAGATCCCCGCCACCATGGCAGACGCCGAAAACGGAAAAACTGCCGTTTCAACAGAAGCAAGACTGCCCATATTCCAAAACACAATAGAAGCCAGCTCATTGTACGGATCCGCCACATATTTCAAAAAAGAAAGAAGCGCGGAGAAAATAGAGGAAATCACCGTCCCGCCTAAAACTAACATCATGGTTTCCGAACCCTTACACAATCGGGCCACCATAAAACTTAAAAAGACGGCAGCCATCCCAAACAGAAAAGCGAAAACGGGCACGAACACCGTACCGGAAAAGAGCAAGATAGAAAGAGCCGCGCCAAATCCCGCTCCCGAGGATACGCCGAGAATTCCCTGGCTCACAAGGGGATTCTTAAACAATCCCTGAAATGCGCAGCCGCTGACTGCCAGCGCCGCGCCAACCAGCGCTCCGGCAGCCGCCCGGGGCAGGCGGATATTCCATATAATTACCGACGCCTCCGTTGGCATCCCGAGATCAAGGGCAAAAAGGCGCTGGCCTAAACAGCATAAAATCTCATAGACCGACAGCGGATAGCGCCCCACGCAGTTGCTGATCACAAAGATCGCGACAGTGAGGACAAAAACCGCAATCCATATCCACTTTTCCCTCTTTGCTGCCCACCTTTTCATCTCAGACTGTCCATCCTTTTCGCCCTTCTTTGTTTCCGCCTGTCTTTTTATCAGCCGTTATTTTTTCTTCTTGAATACAACGAACAGCGCCGCCGCGATCGCACAGGCCACGATCGCGATCACCCCATATTTTAATGGGGCTGAGCTTCCGGTTGCGGCAGTCTTCGCCTCTTCTGCCTTTGTCTCTTCTGCCTTTACCTCTCCGGACACCGCAAATTTCAGTGTATAATCTTTTTCCATGACAGTTCCGTTCTTGGATTCAATTCCTGCTTTTGCTGTCAGAATGTACTCTCCGGCCTCAAGCTTTTCTGTCGGCTGAATCACAACATCATTCTTTTTATCCTGTTCGATCTGGTCATCTGCCATCACAACTTCAACAGAAATCTCCTCGCCGGACGCACTCTGCAAAGAGAAGAGACTGGCATTCGCTTCTTTTACCTTGGAATTTACTACATTTTTGCTGAATGTTAAAGTAATTGCCTCATCACCGGAAATACTTTGTCCCTCGTCCACACTGGAAGCGACCACGCTCAGCCCCTCGTCCTTATTGCCCCCGGTCCCACCGCCGGAGCCATTACCGCCGGCAGCAAATGCCGTTCCGGTACATGCAAAAACAGACACCATAAGAATACATGCCAAAAGCTTCTTCATAAATTTATCCTCCTGAATATTTGATCGTACTGTATCTTCCGTACAGTCTGTTTTATTTTACCATTTTTTCGTCATAATGCGACACTTTTCCTAAAATCCAACGCCATTCTTCGCGCACAGGTCCGCCACGCAGCACTTGTCGCAGAAGGGCGTTGTCCGCGCCGTGCAGACGTCGCGCCCGTGGTATACCAGGCGGTGACAGAAATCGCTGCCCTCCTGCGGGGGCACGAGCTTCCACAGCGCCATCTCCACCTTCTTCGGCTCCTTTATGTTGTCCACCAGCCCCATCCGGTTTACGAGACGGATACAGTGGGTGTCCGTGACGATGGCAGGCTTTCCGAACACATCCCCCATGATCAGGTTGGCGCTCTTTCTGCCCACGCCGGGAAGCTTTAAGAGCGCGTCAAAATCGTCGGGGACGCGCCCGCCGAAATCGTCCCGCAGCATTTTCATACAGGCGCTTATATCCCGCGCCTTGCTGTGTCCTAAGCCGCAGGGCTTAACAATCTCCTCGATCTCCTCCACGGGCGCACCCGCCAGAGCCTCAATGCTCGGAAACTTTTCGTAGAGCTTCGGGACAACGACATTGACCCGCGCGTCGGTACACTGGGCAGCCAGCCGGACGCTGACGAGCAGCTTCCATGCCTCCTCATAGTCGAGCGTGCAGTCGGCATCCGGGTATTCTTCTTTTAGCCGCTCTATGATCGCAAGTGTCTTCTGTTTCTTCGTCATCGTGTCTCTCCATATTCCTTTAGTCGCTGATCGTGCCTTTTAACTTCACGAGTTTGGGACGGTAGCCCGCATCATTTAATGCCTGGACAATCCGGTTTTTGTGCTCCGTGCCCTCCGCCTCGAGCGTGATGCGCAGCTCCACCGCCGCGCTCCGGTTGATGCTGACAAACTGGTTGTGCTCAAGCTTTATGACATTGCCCCGCTCGTCGGCAAGCAGCGCCGAGACCTTCGCAAGCTCACCCGGCTTATCCGGCAGAAGCACGGATACCGTAAAGATGCGGTCTCTCTGGATAAGACCGTGCTGCACCACGGAGGACATCGTGATCACGTCCATGTTACCGCCGCTTAAGATTGAGACGATTTTTTTCTTCTTTACATCAAGATGCTTTAGCGCCGCGACGGTTAAAAGGCCGGAATTTTCCACGATCATCTTGTGGTTTTCCACCATGTCGAGGAATGCCACGATCAGCTCCGAGTCCTCCACGGTAATGATGTCGTCCACATTTTGCTGAATGTAGGGGAAGAGCTTTTCTCCGGGGCGCTTTACCGCTGTGCCGTCCGCGATCGTGCTCACCGACGGAAGCGTCACGACGTGACCCTCTCGCAGAGATGCCTGCATACAGTTTGCGCCTGACGGCTCCACGCCGATCACCTTGATCTTCGGATTGAGGAGCTTTGCGAGTGTGGACACGCCGGTACAGAGCCCGCCGCCGCCGATAGGTACAAGGATGTAATCCACCGTGGGAAGCTCCTTGATGATCTCCATGGCGATGGTTCCCTGCCCCGTCGCCACATCAAGGTCGTCAAAGGGATGCACGAAGGTATAGCCGTGCTCGTCGGCAAGCCGGTACGCGTGCTCGCACGCCTCGTCAAACACATCGCCGTAGAGCACCACCTCCGCGCCGTAGCCTCTGGTGCGGTTCACCTTCATAAGCGGTGTGGTAGTCGGCATTACGATCGTCGCGGGAATGCCGGCAAGCTTTGCCGCGTACGCGACGCCCTGGGCGTGATTTCCCGCGGAGGCCGTGATCAGCCCGTGCTTTTTCTCCTCGGCGGTAAGCGTGCTGATCTTGTAGTACGCGCCGCGCACCTTGTACGCACCCGTGTACTGCATATTCTCCGGCTTAAAATACACCTTGTTTCCGGTCATGGCGGAGAAGTACTCGCTGTAGATCAGTTTTGTCTCCTGCGTCACCTTTTTGACTTCCTCGGAAGCCTCCTCAAATTTTTCCAGTGTCAGTTCCTGCTCCATTTCTCATCCCCTCTTTTCTTCCCGTTGATCTGTTTTCACGTCAAACAGCGCATTCACGAACTCATCGGAGTTGAATTTCTGCAGATCGCAGAGCTGCTCGCCGATACCCACATACTTCACCGGGATCTTAAGCTCCGACTGAATTGCCACCGCGATGCCGCCCTTTGCCGTCCCGTCGAGTTTCGTTAAGATGATGCCGGTGATATCCGCGGCCTCCATGAACTGCCTTGCCTGCGCGAGCGCGTTCTGTCCCGTCGTCCCGTCAAGCACCACGAGCGTTTCCCGGTAGGCGTCCGGGTACTCCCTGTCAATGATGCGGTTGATCTTCTTTAATTCTTCCATCAGGTTCTTCTTATTGTGGAGACGCCCCGCCGTGTCGCACAAAAGCACGTCCGCGCGGCGCGATTTCGCCGCCGCCACGGCGTCATAGATCACAGCCGCCGGGTCGGAACCCTCCTTCTGGGAAATGATCTCGACGCCCGCGCGGTTTGCCCACTCCGTAAGCTGCTCGATCGCCGCGGCGCGGAAGGTATCCGCGGCCGCAACGATGACTTTCTTTCCACTGTCCTTTAGCTGCCCCGCGAGCTTTCCGACAGAGGTGGTCTTTCCCACGCCGTTGACGCCGATCACCAGCACAACGGAAGTGCGGTTCTCAAATTCATACGCATTCTCGCCGAGGTTCATCTTCTCCTTGATGGAGTCGATCAGAAGCTGCCTGCACTGTGCCGGCTCCTTTATGTGTTCCTCCTTCACCCTGCGGCGCAGATCCTCGATGATGTCCATGGTCGTCTGAATCCCCAGATCGCCCATGATGAGCGTCTCCTCCAATTCCTCATAGAAATCATCATCGATCGCCGAAAATCCGCCGAAAATGGAATCCATCCCCGATACGATATTGTCCCGCGTCTTGCTCAAGCCCTCTTTCAGACGGCTGAAAAATCCTCTTTTCTTTTCTTCCACTTGCGCCCTCCTTATTTGTCAAGCTGATCTTCGATCAGGTTTACCGATACGAGTGTGGAGACTCCCTTCTCCTGCATGGTGATGCCGTACAGCCGGTCCGACGATACCATAGTTCCGCGGCGGTGGGTAATGACGATAAACTGCGTGTTCTTTGTCAGCTTATGTAGGTAACCCGCAAACCGGTCCACGTTGGAATCGTCAAGCGCCGCCTCGATCTCATCGAGCAGGCAGAATGGCGACGGCTTTAAGTTCTGGATCGCAAACAGTAGAGAGATCGCGGTCAGCGCCTTCTCGCCGCCCGAAAGCTGCATCATATTCTGAAGCTTCTTCCCCGGCGGCTGGGCAATGATCTGGATGCCCGCCTCCAGGATATCCTCATCCTCCTGAAGCTCCAGAGTTCCGTGTCCGCCGCCGAACAGTTCCTTAAATACCCGGTCAAACTCCAGGCTGATCTCTTTAAATTTCTCATCAAACTGGCGGCGCATACCCGTGTCGAGCTCCTCAATGATCTTTAAAAGCGTCGCCTCCGCTTCTACCAGGTCGTCATGCTGGGTCTTCATGAACTCGTACCGCTCGGAAACCTCCCTGTAATCCTCGATCGCGTTGACGTTGACATTCCCAAGCGCCCGGATATCATTTTTCAGCTCGTCGATATGCTTTTTCACCTCGGAGAGCGACTTAAGCTCAGGACTCCTTAGCGCCTCGGCGCTGCTGTAGGTTAGCTCGTACTCATTCCACATGTAATTGACGTGGCTCTCCTGCTTTTCCTCAAGCTTTTCCCTCTGGCTCTGTAAGCGGAACAGCTCCTTGTCAAGACGGCTCATGCGCTCCGATAATTCCTCGCGCTTCCCGAAAAATTCCTTCTGCTCCTTCGATTTCTCATCCTTTAATAATGTCTGCTTCTCCACCTCGGCTGAAATCGCTTCTCTCTGCTCCATGGCATTCGCGATCAGTTCTCTAAGATGTTCAATCTCTCTCTGCTTTTCCTCCACGATTCCGCTTGAGTCAAAGTCCCCCGCCTGCAGGGAGGAAAGCTCCTCGGTGAGCCTGTCCGTCTCCTCCTCCACGCGGCGGATATTTTCCATGACAAAGTCCACCTTCTGCTTCAGATTCGCCGCCTCCAGGCGTATCTGCTCCAGCTCGCGCGCCGATTCCTCGCGCGCCGTCTTCGCCTCCTCCATCCGGGCGGTCATATTCTCAATGTCGATGTTTACCTGTTCATTCTGCTTTACGAGCGCCTCCGTATCCTTCTTAAGCTCATTCCTGCTCTCCTCGATCTCCCCGATCTGCGCCTCAAGCTGAGCGTTCTCAAGCATGAGATCCGAGGAGGACTCCCGGATCTCGTCGCGTTTCTCCTCGATCTGGCTTAAGCTCATCCTCTGTGTGTTCTGCTCAAGGGACGCCTCGTGGTGTTCGCTCTTTAACTTCTCAAGCTCCTCCTTCCTTTCGGCGAGCAGCCCCTCATTTAGTTTAAGCTCCTCCTGAATCTTCTCCGTGGAAGTTAGCGCCCGCTTACAGGTCTCCTCAAGCTCCTCTATCTCCCTCTTGCGTCCGAGAAGGTTGCTCGAGTTTTTAAACGCGCCTCCGGTCATAGAACCGCCCGCGCTCAAAAGCTCGCCCTCGAGCGTCACGATCCGCAGAGAATACTTAAATTTCTTTGCGAGGGCGATCGCGTGATCTACATTGTCCGCCACGACCACACGCCCCAGCAGGTACTTCGCGAGCACCTGATATTCCGGGGCGACTGTGACGAGCTCGCTCGCGAGGCCGATCACGCCCGGCTCCTTTAACGCCTCAGGCTTTGTAAAGCCTCCGCCCTGCCCGATGCTGGTGAGAGGCAGGAATGTCACCCTGCCATACTTGTTCTTTTTCAGATATTCGATGAGCTGCTTTGCCGTCTGCTCCGAATCCGTCACCACATTCTGAATGCTTCCGCCGAGCGCCGTCTCGATCGCCGTCTCATACTTTTTGTCTGTCGTCACCAGGTCTGCCACAACGCCGTGAATGCCGCGGATCCTGTCGCGCACCTCCATCACGCGACGGATGCTGTTTCCATATCCCTCATAGCGCTCCGCGAGGTTGCGCAGAGACTCTAGCCGTGTAAATGCCGTCTGGTACTCCTGCTGCTTTTCGTTTAAATTGCGGGTCAGGCGGCGCACCTCGCCATCGCAGCGCTCCACCTGCTCCTCACACTCCGCCTGATCGGTCTCAAGCTTCGCAAGACGCGCCTCGATCAATGTGAGCTTTTCGCGCTCTCTGCTTAGCTGCTCCTCCTGTACCGACTCGTCGCTCTTAAATTTGAGGAGCTTCTGGCACACCTCCGAGCGGCGCACCTGCACCTGCTCGAGCATCGTCTCGAATCGCTGCCCCCGCGCGGAAAGCGACGCCTTTTCATTTAACCCCGCGATGATGCTCCCCTTCGCCTCCTCAATCTTCTGGTCGAGGAGCATCAGGCTTTCATCCTGGCTGATCAGGCGTTTCTCTGCCTCCTCCTGCTTTAAGAGGCTTGCGCGCGCGGCCTCGGTGATCCCCGCGTTGTCCGTCTGGTAGGCCGTGATCTGGGCGCGCTTCTCCTCGATCACGTGGGTGATCGCCTGAATGCGGGAATTGATATGCTCCGCGTTCATGCGCTCGGTATTGATCTGCTCATTTAAGACATTGATCTGGCCCTCCAGATTGCCCTTAAGCATCTCCGCCTGATTAAGCTTCGTCCGCTTCCCGGTGATCTCCTCGTCAAGACCGGCGATCTCACTCTCCAGACGCTCATACTCCTCCTTTAATTTCTCGGACTGAGCGTTTACGTCAGTAAGATCCCCGGAGACGATGCTTTCCTTCTCCTCCACCTCGCGAAGCTGTGCGCGGATTCCCTCCGTCTCCATCAAAAAGAGATTGACGTCGTAGGTCTTTAGCTCCTCCTTTAAGGAAAGGTACTTCTTCGCCGCCTCGGACTGGCGCGCCAAAGGTCCCACCTGCTTTTCCAGCTCCGCAAGGATATCGCTCACGCGGACGAGATTCTGCTTCTCATCCTCCAGCTTTTTCTGCGCAATGCTCTTGCGCCGCTTAAATTTCACGATACCTGCCGCCTCGTCAAAGAGCTCCCTGCGCTCTTCCGGCTTCCCGCTTAAGATCTTGTCGATCTGACCTTGTCCGATAATGGAGTATCCCTCTTTGCCGATCCCGGTATCGTAGAAAAGCTCGTTGATGTCCTTAAGCCTGCACGCGCTTCCGTTGATCTTGTACTCACTCTCCCCGGAGCGATAAAGCCGCCTCGACACCGTTACCTCATCGTAATCAATGGCAAGCTGGTGGTCGGAATTATCCAGGGTGATCGCCACATAGGCGAAGCCCTGGGGCTTTCGCATCTCGGTCCCCGCAAAGATCACATCCTGCATACTGCCGCCTCGCAGCTGCTTTACGCGCTGCTCGCCAAGCACCCAGCGCACCGCGTCGGCGACATTGCTCTTTCCGCTGCCGTTCGGCCCCACGATGCCGGTGATCCCGTTGTGGAAGTCGAACACCAGTTTGTTTGCGAATGACTTAAATCCCTGTATCTCAATGCTCTTTAAATACATACGTTCTCCTTAAGTTTCAAGATTGCCTGGTAGGCGCAGGCCGCCTCCGCCGCCTTCTTTGTCCTTCCGCAGCCGCGTCCGATCTCCACGCCGGCAAGCAGCGCCCGCACCTCAAAGGTCTTATTGTGATCCGGGCCCTCCTCGCGGATCAGCTCATACTCCAAATGCTCCCGTCCCGCCGCCTGTACCATTTCCTGCAGGATAGTCTTGCTATCATAAAAGAGTTTCTTATGCTCAATATCATTCAAGATAAATTTGTGGATAAACTCTTTTGCGCTGGCAAAACCACCATCCAGGTAAATTGCGCCGATCAGTGCCTCCATGGCGTCCGATACCACCGAGGGCCGCTCCCTGCCTCCCGTAGCTTCCTCGCCTTTGCCGAGAAGGAGATACGCCCCCAGCTCAAGCTCCGACGCACAGTAGGCAAGTGTCGACTCGCACACAAGGCTCGCGCGGATCTTCGTGAGCTCCCCCTCTGGCTTCTCAGGATACTTCCCGTAGAGGAAATCGCTGGAAATCAGCTCCAGCACCGCATCGCCCAGAAATTCCAGGCGCTCATTGCAGGAAAGCTTGTCCATTTTATGCTCATTGGAATAGGAGCTGTGGGTCATGGCATGGACAAACAGCTTCTCATCCCGAAAGTGATAGCCGATCCGCTCTGAAAGTTCTCTTAAATCACGATTCATACTTCGCTCCTTCTTAAATTTAAGGGGAAAGGGGCCCGCCGGACAGTGCAGCAGCCCCTTCTTCCTTTTCTCTATGACAGTCCGATCAGTTTAAAGCGTTCTTAATCTGCTCGACGGCATCGGACACGCTGACGATATGCTCCGCCACATCGGTCGGAATCTCGATGTCAAATTCTTCCTCGATGCCCATGATGATCTGGAAAATGTCAAGGGAATCCGCGCCCAGATCCTCCACGAACGTAGTGTCCATCGTGATCTCCTCGGGCTCCACATTAAGCACCTCGGCAATAATGCTCTGCAATTTTTCAAACTCCATAACTCTCTCTCCTATCAACCTTTATTCTTCTGCCTGTTCTTCGGCATCCAGGCTTTCCTTGATTTTTTCATTGATCCTCTGTTCCCCAAAGGCCACGCACTGGATAATGGAATTGCGTACCTCGCCGGCCTTCGCGCTCCCGTGGGTCTTTACCACAAGACCTTTAAGCCCAAGGAGCGGGGCGCCGCCATACTGGGTGGCGTCAAATGCCTTCAGAGTGGATTTGAGCGCCGGCTTTACAAGCAGCGCGCCGATCTTGCTTCGCAGGCTGCTCATCATTCCCTTCTTTACCATCGAGATCAGCACCGCACCCGTACCCTCGTACAGCTTCAGGATCACATTTCCCGTAAACGCCTCGCAGACAATGACATCAGCGCCGCCGTGGGGGATTTCCCTGGCCTCGATGCTTCCGGTAAAGTTGATATCGGTACACGCCTTAAGCAGAGGGAAGGTTTCCTTCACAAGAGCATTGCCCTTCTCCTCCTCCGCGCCGATATTCACAATGCCCACTCTCGGCCTGCTAATACCTATTACATGCTCCATGTAAATAGAACCCATGCGCGCAAACTGCACAAGATGAGAAGGTCTCGCATCTACATTGGCTCCGCTGTCAAGGAGTAAGGACACGCCCTTCTCCGTGGGGATCAGCGCGCCGAACGGCGGACGTTCCACGCCTTTCAGTCTGCCGACGATCACCTGCCCGCCGACTAAGACCGCTCCTGAGCTTCCCGCGGACACAAAGGCGTCCGCCTCACCGTTCTTCACCAGATTCATCGCCACCACGATGGAAGAGTCCTTTTTCCTTCGGATCGCGTTCACCGGAGGCTCCTCCGTCTCGATGACCTCTGTCGCCGGCACCACCCGGATCCGCTCCTGCGGGTAGGTATATGCACCGAGCCCCTGCTTCACGACGTCCTCTTTCCCAACTAAAAGAACTTCGATATCGTCCCTTGCGTTCACCGCGTCCACAGCGCCCTTTATGATCTCGCCGGGCGCATTGTCGCCGCCCATCGCGTCCACAGCTACCTTAATCATACCGCGTCTCCTTTCCGGTGTCTATCGGAAAAATTTTATTTCCTAATTACTATACTAGATATTGTTTTATAAATCAATACTTTTCCTCTCGCCAAAATGCTTTTGTTCGGTCGCCGGCCAGAGTCTTCGCTTTTGTTCGGTCGACGGATGTAAAACTTCCCCACTGGCGTCAGCCAGTGGGGAAGTTGATCCCATCTATATCAGGTCACGGCTCGACCGGCGCCGCCTCCTTCTGGTACGCGTTGTTCGGCGCCGTATTCGCCGCCAGTCGCGCGAAACTCGCTTCGCTCAGACAGTGCGCTTTGATGATAACAGTTTAAAGTAGGACTTTGCACTTGCTGCAAAGTCTGTAAGTACGCGTTATGGCAGAAAAGAATCCAGCCCTTCGCCGCAGGCGAACCTTAAATGGGCTGGATTCCGTAGCAGTTCTGTCGAAGACAAAACTGCTACGGCGCTAGCGCAGACCTCGCTACGGAAGCCTCGCTATCGTCACCGTGCCTGTCTTCCGGGGCCTTGCGGCTGATATTGTCCAGTCCCGAGGGAGCGCTGTGCAAACCTTGCTGTGAGGGAGACCGGTGAACACTTTTGCGAGCTAATCGGGCAAGAGATAACTGTTCAGTAGGTCTGCGCATTTACTGCGCTGACCGTAAGAAAACGTGGC
>SFNH01000231.1 GCA_004554205.1 Clostridium sp. | reverse complement strand
TTCATATTCATGCGGAAACATCCGTCCCCCGCGATATTGATCACCTGTTTTCCCGGATTTGCAACCTGTGCACCGATCGCAGCGCCAAGTCCGTATCCCATGGTGCCAAGTCCGCCGGATGATAAAAACGTGCGCGGATTTTTATATTTATAATACTGTGCAGCCCACATCTGATGCTGTCCGACTTCCGTCACAATGATGGCGTCGCCGTTTGTCTGGCGGTAGATCTCCTCCACCAGATAAGGTCCGGTCAGTCCCGGCTCCCGGTATGTAAGCGGATATTTTACTTTATAGTCCAGAATATGCGAAATCCACGCCTCATGTCCCAGCTGCGGCAGTTCTGCGTTGATCCGGTTTAACACTTCCTTCAGATCTCCGATCACGGATGCGTCTACCCGGATATTTTTATTGATCTCCGCCGCATCCACATCAAACTGCAGGATTTTCGCCTGCTTTGCAAACTTCTTTGCATTGCCGAGTACACGGTCGGAAAAACGCACGCCGACGGCGATCAGCAGATCGCACTCGCTCACGCCGAGGTTGGACGTCTTGGTTCCGTGCATGTCGAGCATCCCCGTGTAGAGATCGTTCGTCCCGTCAAAGGCTCCCTTTCCCATCAGGGAATCGCACACCGGTGCGTCCACTTTATGTACAAATTCTTTTAATTCCGCGCTCGCCCCGGAGATCACAGCGCCGCCGCCCACAAAAATATACGGTTTCTCTGCCGCTTTTATCATCGCAAGCGCCTGCGCAAGATCCTCTTCGCGTATCGTGTCCGTCACGCGCGCGATCGGCTCTGCCTTGCAGAATTCATACTCCGTCTTTGCCGCCGTAATATCCTTCGGGATATCGACGAGCACCGGACCCGGACGCCCCTTCTGTGCGATCCTAAACGCTCTGCGGATCGTGTCCGCAAGCTTTGTGACATCCTTCACGATAAAATTGTGCTTTGTGATCGGCGTCGTGATGCCTGCAATATCGATCTCCTGAAAACTGTCCTTGCCGAGAAGCGGCACATTGACGTTGCATGTGATCGCTACGATTGGCACGGAATCCATGTATGCCGTGGCAATTCCCGTCACAAGATTCGTCGCTCCCGGTCCGGACGTCGCGAAACAGACACCTACTTTTCCGGTGCTTCTCGCATAACCGTCCGCCGCGTGGGAAGCTCCCTGCTCATGTGAGGTTAAAATATGCCGTATCTCCTGATGCTTATATAACTCATCGTATACATTCAGTATGGCTCCGCCCGGGTATCCGAATACGGTGTCCACACCCTGTTCTTTCAGACATTCGATGACAATCTGTGCTCCTGTCAGCTCCATGTCGTATACCTTCCTTTTCTATCCTACTGTTCTTCCGGGAGCGCCAGTATCGCTCCGCGGTTGCCCGAGGTCACGAGCGATGCGTACCGCTTTAAGTATCCGGTCGTCACCTTCGGCTCTCTCGGCTGCCATTTTGCCTTTCTGGCAGAAAGCTCCTCGTCCGATACGGCGAGTTCCAGCTTTAACTCCGGAATATTGATCTTAATGAGATCTCCCTCTTCCACTAGTGCAATCGGTCCCCCGACCGCTGCCTCCGGCGATACGTGGCCGATCGACGCGCCGCGGCTTGCACCGGAAAAACGTCCGTCTGTAATCAGTGCCACCGAAGATCCAAGACCCATTCCCGCGATCGCGGAAGTCGGGTTTAACATCTCGCGCATACCCGGTCCACCCTTCGGACCTTCATAGCGGATCACAACGACATCCCCGGCAACAATCTTGCCGCCCTTGATCGCTGCGATCGCATCCTCCTCACAGTCGAAGACTCTCGCCGGTCCCTCGTGCACCATCATCTCATCGCAGACTGCCGAGCGCTTGACCACGCTGCCGTCCGGCGCAAGATTGCCTTTTAATACGGCAAGTCCGCCGGTCTTGCTGTACGGGTGATCCACCGGACGGATCACTTCCGGATTCTTATTCACTGCATCCGCAATATTCTCCCCGACGGTCTTTCCGGTCACGGTCATGCACTCCGTGTGCAGCAGTCCGATGTCCGCCAGTTCTTTCATTACCGCATAGACGCCGCCCGCCTCGTTAAGATCTTCCATATAAGTCGGTCCTGCCGGTGCCAGGTGGCACAGGTT
>SFNH01000230.1 GCA_004554205.1 Clostridium sp. | reverse complement strand
GGAAACGGGCGGCCACGCAGGGCCGCCCCTACAGCCCAATTCAAGCAGAAGCGTAGGGGCCGCCCTATGTGGCGGCCCGCGAAGAGGCCCCCAAACCCACGGGCGGCCGGCAATTTACAGGATAAGCACAGGCATGTTGAAAAAGGGAGGTGGTTGCGCTGAAAAAATGCAAGGGTCTGGGGGAGGAAATCGCCGACAGGCTGGATCTGCCGGGAGAGGCGCTGCTGGGCTCGGCAAAGCTGACCCTGACCACATATTTTCCGTGCCGGTAGCAATAGGGGTTGCCGATCTGGCGGATGAAATCCAGAATACGCTCCCGCTTGGGGAGCGCTGTGTTGACCTTTACATCGCGGATATCTACCAGCGCCGCAGGGTCAACGGCGCGAATATCCATGTCGAATGCCGTATATGCGTCCATGTCATACCTCCTTGCTTGGGTTATTTCATGGTTATGACTGGATTAAGGAATGTATGAATCCGGGATAACCGGCAGCGTGGACTTCATTACGGAGCCTCCATTTCTTCCGGGATATAGAGGCCGAGGCTGATTTGCAAGGCTTCATTGACGCCATCCATCTGCTCACGGCTGACGCGCCCGATATAGCGCACCACCCGGCGTTTGTCGATGGTTTTGATCTGCTCCAGAAGGACAACAGAAGCGCCGTCCATGCCCTTCACGGAGGAAAGCAGATAGTGTGTGGGCTGATGCGGTTTCTTGCCTCTGCGGGCTGTCAGAGGAGCTACAATGAGAGTCGGGCAATAGAAGTTGCCGGTGTTGTTTTGCAGCAGAAGAACAGGGCGCGTGCCGCCCTGTTCTGAGCCAAAATAGGGATTTAAGTTCGCCAGATAGATATCGCCGCGGCGATATGTCCATTTCTCCTTCAAGGGCAAGGACTCCTTTCTGTTTTGGTATGTACAGCCCTAATTTGTCCTCGACACCCCAGAGCCGTGGGAAATCATCAGGCGGCGGTTAGCTGTGCCGCTCCATGGGATTTGAACCCCTCCGAGGATCGCTCCGAGCTGTCCCCATTGCGTGAAGAAGCTGTGGCTGGACAGAAGTATCGTTAGCCCTGCATACGGTCATGGCCGGATCGGGAACCACCCGATTTTTACAGTCGGTTTTATCGCTCGTTCACGGAAGCTGCGCTGATTGAATGTTGTCCGCGCTCGTGAAGGTCGTGGCGAACCGCTGTACTGGCTTGTGCTCTCGCACATATGCAGGAATGTACTTGATGAATGACTATGAAATTTTCAAGGAACAGTCAGCTTTCGCTGTGATTTTATTTTAGAAGACCGTGCGCCGGATTTGAATATAACGTTAGTAACATTCGCTTTACCATTAGTAACATCGGTTATAGCTGCTCCCTGAATTTCTCAAGCTGTCCGATCAACGCCTGAATATCTGCTTTCAGCGCAGCGGAATCCGGCGCGGTATATGTGACGGTGCCGAGAACAATGTAGTCGATGGATACGCCAAACAGGTTTGAGAGCGCGATCCGCACATCAACCGAGCAGCCTCTCTTCCCGGACTCGATGAAGCTGATATAGCCGTGGGAAACATTCATATGTTCTGCCAGATCATCCTGTGTGAAGTTCTTTGCAATGCGAAGCTCACGAATCCGCGCTCCGCTGGCCTTCGTGTTGTAATACATAAAAAACCTCCGTGAATTTGAAATGTGGGAATTTCAAATCCACGGAGGCGGAGAACGGCAATGAAGCCCTAAAGGCGCAGAAAAGCCCGCAGCATGATTGCTGCGGGCAGAATGGGGCGATATGAAGTTGCGGTGGGGCGGCGCAGCCGGAAGAGGCCGCAATGATGACAAAGCGCAGAGAATGCGCCCCAACAAGCTACAGACTTGTTTCCCAAGTTCGAGCGGTGATGCGCCGAAGCAGCACATCTTTCCAAAACATAGCAAACGCACAGCGCAAAGCTTCCGCGTCTTGAATTTGCAAAGGATAAATTGTTGTACTTTTGCTAGATCGCTGCCAAACAGCTGCGTCAGCACACATGCTGTTGTGCTTTGCGACATGAACGGCAGGCAAATGCCGCTCTCACCCGCGCCGACCAGCAGCTCCGTGCCGCTTGGGCTGATCAGGAGGGGATAGGTTTCACACAGATACATCGGGCCGTCCGTAACATCGTAGTTATTACCGCCCACAAGCGACAAGCTGAGCGTCACATAGCTCGGCCCGTCCTGAATGGTTTGGATTGTCCAGAAACCGCTCCACATCTCCTCAATGTCGGCACTGTCTTCGTATACCCACTCCAGATCGACCGAGCCGCCCGTCTCATCCTCAGGATAGAAGCGCAGCGAGAAATAGGCATAGCGGCTGGTTTCCCCCACCATGGTTTCTGTGATCCAGCCCATGCCGTCACGCTGCGATCCGGCAAGACCGAGCGCGGTCATGCC
>SFNH01000229.1 GCA_004554205.1 Clostridium sp. | reverse complement strand
GGCGTTGTGCTTGCACAAAAGCAGATTCGTATTTGGATTTTTTCATAGGGCGAAGCCCGTGAGCGAGCGAAACCGAAGGTTTAGCGAGCGCGCACTGCGGTGCAGTGGTATCATTTCAATACAGAGAGACGACCAGGAGGATTACCCGTGGACAGAGAGAAAATTATTGTGATCGACTTTGGCGGTCAGTACAACCAGCTTGTGGCGCGCCGGGTGCGTGAGTGCGATGTGTACTGTGAAATTTATTCCTACAAAACAGACATTGAAACGATCAGGAAGATGAACCCGAAGGGCATCATTCTGACCGGCGGCCCAAATAGCTGCTACGAGGAGGGCGCTGCCGTCTGCGGGAGAGAGCTGTTTGAGCTTGGCATCCCGGTGCTGGGGCTCTGCTACGGCGCGCAGCTCATGATGCATATGCTGGGCGGCAAGGTATGTAAGGCTCCTGTACGCGAGTACGGCAAGACCCAGGTGACGGTCGACAGAACCAGCAAGCTGTTTGGCAATGTGTCCGAAAAAACGGTCTGCTGGATGAGCCACAACGATTATATAGAGAAGATGGCGCCGGGGTTTCAGATCATTGCACATACGGACGAATGCCCGGTGGCGGCGGCCCAGTGCCCTGAGAAAAATCTGTACGCGATCCAGTTCCACCCGGAGGTGCTTCACACGGTCGAGGGCACAAAGATGCTATCCAACTTTGTATACAAGGTCTGCGGCTGCTCCGGTGACTGGAAAATGGACGCGTTTGTAGAGAATACCATCAAGGCGATCCGCGAGAAGGTCGGAAAGGGAAAGGTGCTGTGCGCCCTGTCCGGCGGCGTAGATTCCTCCGTCGCGGCTGTCATGCTGTCAAAGGCAGTGGGAGACCAGCTCACCTGTGTATTCGTGGATCATGGTCTGCTGCGCAAAAATGAGGGGGACGAGGTGGAAGCGGTATTCGGCCCGAACGGCCCCTATGATTTAAAGTTTATCCGTGTCAAAGCGCAGGAGCGCTTCTACGGCAAACTGAAGGGCGTGGAGGAGCCGGAGCGCAAGCGCAAGATCATCGGCGAGGAATTTATCCGCGTGTTTGAGGAGGAGGCAAAGAAGATCGGCAGAGTGGACTTCCTGGTTCAGGGCACCATTTATCCGGACGTGGTAGAGAGCGGTCTGGGCGGCGAGTCAGCGGTGATCAAGTCCCACCACAATGTGGGCGGTCTGCCGGATTATGTTGATTTCAAGGAGATCATCGAGCCGCTGCGCGATCTGTTTAAGGACGAGGTGCGAAAGGCCGGACTTGAGCTTGGCATCCCGGAGAAGCTGGTATTCCGCCAGCCATTCCCGGGTCCGGGGCTTGGCATCCGTATCATCGGCGAGGTGACGGCTGAGAAGGTGAAGATGGTGCAGGAGGCCGATGCGATCTACCGCGAGGAGATTGCGAACGCGGGGCTTGACCGCAGTATCGGCCAGTATTTTGCTGCCCTCACGAATATGCGCTCGGTGGGCGTGATGGGCGATGAGCGCACCTACGATTACGCGGTCGCGCTGCGCGCGGTGAACACCATCGACTTTATGACGGCCGAGGCGGCAGAGATTCCGTGGGAAGTGCTTGGCAAGGTTGCTAACCGGATCGTCAACGAGGTGCCACATGTGAACCGTGTGCTGTATGACTGCACCGGGAAGCCGCCCGCGACGATTGAGTTTGAATAATGTACATGAGCCAAGAAATGCCGAATTTACAGCGTTTCTTGGCTCGTTTTTGGTTGCGTGACAATCAAATGACAATAATTTTGGAAAAGTTGGATGGATAATTAATTTGGTGTAATTAAGTACCAATTATTACCAAGTTTGTGTATTTTGTCATCATCTCTTGGAACATAATGTGCTGCTTCAGGTATGTATTCAGAAGAATAAATAAACTGGTAATTATTTCCCTCTTCAGAAAGACAGATATAATTGTGCGTAACATATATTTTGCTTAATCCGTAATCACCAAAAGATTTGTCAACAATGCTATAGCTTTCTCTATTTGCATCAATTGGATGACTGTAATCAACCGAATAAGTGGTACGGTCATAATGTTGAAGAAGGCGTCCATTTTCATCATCGTAGCAAATTACTAAATTTAATTCAGATAAATTTTCTCTTTCCAAAGCGAGAAATAATTCGTCTTTTATATCTT
>SFNH01000228.1 GCA_004554205.1 Clostridium sp. | reverse complement strand
TACGACGCGGATTTCTGGATGCTGGAAGAGAGCGATAAGGGGTACAATCAGCCCGCCTACGACCCGGCCACGCGCACCTATACCGTGCAGTGGACCTGGGTCTACTGGCAGGATGCATTGTAAAATGAGATCAGTTGAAGAAAAAATCTTGATACCTTTACCGCCGAATGATATAGTACAGCTATAGGAAAATGGGAGGAAGCAGGGCTGTGAACGATGAAGAATTGCGTGCCAGGGTTCGCGAGTCGATGTTTCGCCAGTGCCATATGCGCGGATATGCCGCCCCGGTAGACGTGCTGATGGATATTGGCGCACTGTCGAAGAAAAATTATGAAGACTGGAGATTTGGACGTGCGGATACGTTGGAGCGCGTCTGCTCAATGAATCTCAGCAAGCTGTCCGCCGTTCTGCGCGAAATGTACGCCTGTGCAAAGGCGCAGAGCCTGAAGCCGTCCTTCTGTTATTACAAGCGCTGGGGCGTAAAAAAGAAAGGCCAGGGGCGCAGAGCCGTGATCCCGCTGCGCTTCAGCAGAAGCGGCGATGCGGAAATTGAACGCCGATACGCCACCCATTATGTGGATGAAAAGCGCATTGCACAGCTGAAAACGATGCAGGTCGCTGTCGCAGAAGACCGGGCGGCGCTCAATGGACAGGAAGCGCTTTCGTCTCAATCCCCAGGGCAATAACAAGTTTCCTTATCAATTCGCCGCATGGATACGTCGCGTATCATGCGGTTTTTCTCTGCCTGTTTTGGGAGGTACGGTAAATGCCGATGGAACTGCAGGGCTTTGATAACCTGAAGGATGACCTGACCAACATGGCGTCCAATCTGGAGTTCGGGCAGGGCGTGAACCGGGCGCTGCAGGAAGGCGCAAAGCCCATTGAGGAGCAGATGCTCCACAACGCTTCGTTCGATCCTCAAATCATCACCGGTGCGCTGCACGATTCCATTCGTACCCACAATGTACGCAGATCCCGCAGCGGCGGTAAGTACATCACCATCGGCGTGAAGCATTCCGAAAAGGGCGCGTACTATGCCAATCCAGTCGAGAAAGGCCACGGCGGCCCTGCACCCGCTCCCGCGCACCCCTTTGTGCGTCCGGCCTTCGACGTGCGCAAGGACGAGGCGTACCAGATTGTGAAAAACATTCTCAAGGATGAACTGACAAAATAAATACGAGGAGGACAACCCCATGCCCAATCCCGCTGCTTCGCCTGCCGTAAGCTCTACGGTGGGCCTTAAAAATATGGTCATCGCGCCGCTGACGGTGGATACCGAGGAGACGCTGACCTACGGCGATCTTCAGCTGGTCGCCGGCGCAATCGAGGCGTCTATCACGCCCCAGAACGCCGATCCGGACGTTCAATACGCGGATGACGCGGAATTTGACGTTCTGTATCCCGACCCTGAGCTGTCGTTTAAAACAAAAATGGCTGATCTTCCGCTGATCATTCAGGAGATGATCTTCGCCAACAAGATTGACGACAACGGCGTGCTAATTCGATCTTCCACCGACAAGCCGCCCTATTTCGCGGTGGGCTTCAAGAGTGAGAAGGCGAATCACAAGTTCCGTTATATCTGGTTGTACAAGGTGCGCGCCAAGCCCGTAACTGAGAATTACGCCACGAAGGAAGGCAAGTCCATCACCCGCCAGACCGGCGAAGTCGAATGGACGGCCATTCGCCGTACGCATGACAATCAGTATCAGGCGGTTGCTGATGAGGACGAGAACGGCTTTACTGCAGCGAAGGGAGCGACCTTCCTGCAGAGCGTGTACGAGCCGGTCTTTACGACGGGCGGTTGATCTGCCTTTTCCCGTTTCCCACTTCCCGCGCGGCAGGACGCTGCGCAGGAATTCCTTCATCTAATATAGGAGGTTTTCGCCATGATTACCTGTACCCTCAAGGATAAGAAATATGCGGTGGATTTCATCTCCGGGCGCGCGCTGCGAGAGATGGAGCCCGCGTCGAAAATGTACGCCAAAATCGTGGCGCTGTCCAACGCTGCGGTCAAGGGTGAAGAAATTCCGCAGGAGCAGCAGATCCGCGTCACCGACGCGATGGATGTGATGATCCGCTGGTTCTGCCTGCTGTTCGGGAATCAGTTCGGCCCGGACGATGTGCTGGACGGCTATCCCGTGGATCGCCTGATGCACGATATTGCG
>SFNH01000058.1 GCA_004554205.1 Clostridium sp. | reverse complement strand
AGATAAATTGCACGTTGTACGAGGGTAAAAGTTTTACCTGTCCCCGGCCCGGCAGTTATCAGAACAGGTCCATCGGTGGTCTCAATCGCACGTCTCCGACCGTCGTTTGCATTTCCGAAGTCAAACAAAACTTTTCACTCCATTCTCTTCATGGGTAGAAAAAAACACGGACTGCCGATAAAGCAGTTTACACTACATTGCAATAATCTGTAAGCTCGATTATTGCAGTACATTTAGAATATTATATCACATCAGAGCCTCTTTTTCTACTCTTGCATTATCAAGAATTGCGTAAATTTAAGCTCTAACCTCAATTACCAAACGGCCTTTTAGTCTGGAGTAATCAATCGTGTTCTTGGTCCCGCTTGGCTCCCCATTGAATACGGCAATCACCCGGCTGGAGTGATCCACCATCCACTCGTTCCTGCGCTGATAAGCTCCGGCATTATACCGGGGGCAAATATACTTCACGATATCAGCCTGCTCCAGCAGCTCGGCGTATGCCCGTTTCCAATCAGCAGACCAACGGTCCTCAAAGCCCTGAAACGGGACTGCAGCGATTAGGCGCAGCTTTGGATTACTCTGCCGCAGGCGCACGACGATTTGTCCGGCCCAGATGTCCACGCCATAGGCCATGCCAGTGATGAAAGTCGTGTACCCATCAGCGATGGCCTGCTGGATGGCGGTCTCCAAATCGGCCTTTATCTCTGTTTCGGAGCGCCGGAGTTTCTGTGGCCTGTGGCCTGTAAAACAGCATCGGTGCATTCTTTTTTCACTCTCCGTCATTGTAACACCCCCACTCCATTATATTCGGAATCGGGGTATCTATCAAGTTGTAGATAGTTTCGATACATCTTTGCCATATTAACACCACTCATTTTGCGGGTAGAATATACGCAGGATGGGAGGTGCTATAATGGACGTCAACGAAAGAATCCGTGTGCTGATGAATGAGCGCGGATGGACGCCGTATCGTCTCGCTAAAGAGAGCGGTTTGTCTGATGGTACGGTCGGTAACATTTTCAGGCGTAACACCGTCCCTTCTATGGCAACGCTGGAGGCTATCTGCCGAGGACTCAAGATCTCCCTTTCGCAGTTTTTTGCGGAGGGCGATACCGTTGAGCTGACGCCGGAACTAAAGGCTCTCTTTGACGATTGGGTCAACCTGACCGCCGAGCAGAAGGACGCTGTGCGCCACATGATGAAAACCATGCGCCACAAATAAATCGCAGCGATAGAGGTCCCGAAATAGGGACTTCTATTTTTTTGCCCTTTATGCACTCACTTGAGAGAATTGACCCGTTCATTGTGTAGGTATTTCGGGTATAATCAATTTTGTGCCGACTCCATGCAGCCGTAGGCTTTGCCTACAATCCGGGCTGCGTAAGGAGGTGAACGAAATGAAGATCACAACGAAAAAACCACTTCGGCCCCGTGGCAGGAGCGCTGAGAAGCGGCAGGCCACAAAGGACAGCATCGCAGATGTGTACGCGAATGGCCCTGTGAAACCTGTGCAGATCATTCCTGCCACGAAGGAAGCCGATGAGGGAGCGTCGAAGAAAAAGCTGCGGGTCTGCGCGTATTGCCGGGTCAGCACCGAGGAGGACAATCAGGCAAGCAGCTATGAGCTTCAGGTCCAGAACTACACGAAGATGATCAAGGAAAACCCCGATTGGGAGTTTGCCGGGATATTCGCTGATGAAGGCATTTCCGGGACCTCCATGCAACACAGAGAGAAGTTCCTCGCCATGATCGAGCTGTGCAAGGCAGGAGAGATCGACCTGATCATTACAAAGCAGATCAGCCGCTTCGCCAGAAACGTTCTGGATTCCCTGAATACCATCTTCATGCTCCGCAAGCTCGATCCCCCTGTTGGCGTGTTCTTTGAGACCGAGCATCTGAATACGCTGGACCGCAGCAGCGACATGGTCGTAACCGTATTGAGCCTTGTGGCCCAAAGCGAATCCGAGCAGAAGTCCTACAGTCTGAAGTGGTCCTTCAAACGCAGAAGAGCGCAAGGGCTGGGCATCTATCCCAATTGGGCGCTCCTCGGCTATAAGGGACACGATTGGGAGATCGTAGAGGAAGAAGCGGATGTAGTGCGTACCATCTACAATCTGTATCTCAACGGCTATTCGTCCGTGGCAATTGCGGAGTTGCTTACCAAAAGCGGCATCCCCACGGTCAAGGGTCTGTCTATATGGAGCTCCGGCGCGGTGCTTGGTATCCTGAAGAACGAAAAGTTCTGCGGCGATGCTCTGTGCCAGAAAACAGTTACTTTGGACCCTTTGACCCATCAATGTGTAAAGAATAACGGCATTGAGCCCCAATACTACATCGAGGATCACCACACGCCGATCATCGACAAAGCTGACTGGAAGCTGGTCCAGCAGATCATCAAGGAAAAACGCTATCGCAAGCGCAAAGGCCAGCGCAACAGAAAGCCCAAGTTTATCGTTAAAGGACCCCTTGCCGGATTCTTTATCATTGACCCGACGTGGGATGAACAGGATGTGGAGGACATCATCGCACGATCCTCCATCACAACCGAGCCGCTCTCACCCGACAGCATCGAGGAGGACGGCGATTTTTATATTGAGAAGGAGTAATTCACCATGCTGGAAAAATTCACTGTTATTGACCTCATCAAGACCCGTTCCGCTTCTGTTGTCACGTTTACGGGCAACATCGTCAAGTTCAACGTTCAGACCGCGCAGGAGCTGGGGTACCCTCCCTTTGTGCAGCTCCTCATCGACCAGAAGGGCAAGCAGTTTGCTGTACGCATCTGCAAGGAGGACGCGCCTAACGCCGTCTCGTTCTCCAAGCCAATGGGAGAACAGAAATACCAGATCAAGATCAACAACATCGCCGTTGTGGATCTCGTGAGGAAAACGATGGGCTGGAACGCCGAGGATAACTGGAATGTCCCCGGCGTTTACTTTGCCGATGAGCAGGCAATTATCTACAGCCTTGAGACTGCCTATGCTCCAAAGGCGAAAGGCGGCTGGACCGCGAAGCACGAAAAGGAAGCCGCCGCTGCCGCCGCCGAAGCTGCCATTGAGGAGGCAATGGAGAAGTAAGGCCAAACCCAAGTAAACGGTGCCGGGGATGGAGTTTCCTTCCCCGGCATTGATTACTGCTTGCGTTCTACAAACCACCGACCGATGTTGTTCCCGGTCAGGCTGGCACTCCGCTCAAAGAACAGATAGCTCTGCTTCCCGTCGATCATTACAGTATAACGGTCGCCTTGACCTCCGGCTTTCATCGCAGCCGCCTGCCGGATATCAAGGACCCGGTCGATTTCATATTTAGTACCGTCCTCCCACACGATGATGCGCGGGAGCATTGTGCCGTCTGATCGAAACTCTACGTCAACTGGCACATAGACTTTCAAGTTGCCTGAGACCATCCTTTATCACCAGCTCTCCATATAGGTCCGCTACCATATCGAATTCGTCCGCCGAGTTCTCCGGCGCGTCATCACAAATCATGTGCATGATTTTCGAGCCCTCCTGCCTGCAGCACAGGAGGTATTTCCCGGTTACAGCCAGCTCGGACGTGAAATAAAGGTTTTCGCCATTCCTGTCGCAGTAGCACAGATACACGGCCCTGCACAAGTGATCATGCTCCGGCTCCGGCATTCCAATGCGGATCACCAGCACCGAGCAATCATCTCGGTAATAAACCCTGTGTGTTTCTTCAAAACTATATCGGATACTCTCTGCACCTGCTCTGGCGTAAAAGCTCCGCATCACGGGATTGGCATCACCGATTATTTTTGAGAGCAGCATCGGCCCGGACGTGTAGAACTCCTGCGGAAGCAGATACTGCTCCACCTCATATCGCGGCTCTTTCTGCATTTTCATGAAACTGTATCCTCCTTATGGCATACGCTTCGATCTCGTCCCAATCCTCGTCGGTCATGAAAAACTCATAGAGCGGGATATCGAGCTTGAAGCAAATGCGTTCAATGGAATCAAGGGAAAGCTGGCCGTTCCGCGATTCTGCGTTCTTCAAAGTGGAATAAGAAATATCGCAGATCTGTGAAAGCCTGTAGAGGGAGATGTTACGCTCCGCGGTCAGCTCCTTCAGTCGTGCAATGGTGTCCATCGTCTAACCCCCTTTTCCTGTATTGACGGGGACTATCCCCGCTGTACACCTCCATTCTACACTCTTTGGTGTCCAAAAAACGGGACTCTTAAAGCACTCGCCCCACAATCTGAAAAACTGCACTGGGTCGGACAACCCTCGGATCATACTTCGGATTATACGATTCCATCACGGGCTGCGGGTGGATTGTGCCGTAGCTATCGGTAAATTCCTCAACGACGTCCTCGTCCGGCTCCTGCTCGTTATAGACCTTGAGGTAGCCTTCATTATCATAAACGAAAACGCCAACCTGTCCGATACCGACCTGCTCACACTCCTGCACCCATACGATCTGGCCATCGTGATACACAGGCTCCATTGAGTCACCGGATACCCGGATACCGAAGTCGGCACCTTCGGGGACCTTATCTTCCGGGAAACTGACCATCTCGAAGTTTCCCTCATCCAGAAATGCACCCGTACCAGCGGAAACCGCCAGATTGCTGACGGGCATATCGATGTAGCGGATGACACGGCTGATCTTGGGCGCAGGTCTGTATTTCCCACTGGCTATCAGGTCTGCCTTGTATTCCTCAACCTTTCGGAGTCCGGCGTCGTTCAGTGCGGGAACATAGTTATCCATGAAAAAGGAAATGCGATCCTCTATGCCGAGGGCATTGAATACAGCGACGAGCTGATAGGCGCTCGGTACCGTTTCGCCAGTTTCCCACTTGCTGGCTGCGCTGCGCGAGACCTTCACGCCAAGACGCTCAAGGGTAGCGCTCATATCGGCAAGTGTCAGGCCACGTTTCTTCCGAGCTTCGGAGATCCGTGCGCCGATTACATTGTTCTCTTTTTCTTCTGCGGCGTTATAGCCCTGTGCCTGTGCAGCACTGATCGGGATGACTTTCGCTTTCATAGCGCACCGTCCTTTCTGCTTATGGCCAAATTATATAAAGGGAAAACACCCGTGTCAAGTATAAATTCGCGTAATACTCTACAAATGCGACCTTGTTTTATCGCGTTGAGGGAATTATGATTAGTGGCACAGGAAACCGTAGGAGGTGAAGCCGTATGCAGCAACGGGCAATCCTGCACAGTGATATGAACAGTTTTTACGCCAGCGTCGAGATGATGCTGGACCCCTCCCTGCGCGGGAAGGCGGTGGCAGTATGCGGCTCCGTTGAGGACAGACACGGCATCGTCCTCGCCAAATCCGATCTGGCAAAACGCGCAGGAGTCAAAACAGGCATGGTCTGCTGGGAGGCCCGTCAGAGATGCCCCAATCTGGTGGTTGTTCCTCCTCAGTATGACGAGTACATCAAATACTCCCGTTTGGCTCACGAGATTTACTATCGCTATACGGATATGGTGGAGCCCTTTGGGATGGATGAATGCTGGCTCGATGTGACGGCAAGCCGCTATCAGTGCGGCACCGGGATGGAGATTGCAGAGCAGATCCGCACTGCCACTCGTGAGGAGCTGGGTCTGACCGTCAGTGTCGGTGTGTCCTTCAACAAGATCTTTGCAAAGCTGGGCTCGGATATGAAAAAGCCCGACGCCATCACGGAGATCACGCCGGAGAATTACCGGGACAAGGTGTGGCCACTGGACGCATCAGAGATGATCTACGTGGGCCGCGCCACAGAAGCAAAGCTCGCCAAGTACGGTATCCACACCATTGGACAGGTGGCTGAAACGCCCCCGGAGCTCTTGCGATCATGGTTTGGAGTAAATGGCCTTGCGCTCTGGCGCTATGCCAACGGAACCGATCAGTCGCGGGTCATGCATAAGGACTTTGTGTCTCCTGTAAAGAGTGTCGGGCATGGGATCACCTGCACAGCGGATTTGGAAGATGAAGAGGAGGTGTTCAAAGTGATGCTGGAACTGTCGCAGGATGTGGGCCATCGGCTTCGCGTCCATGGCCTGACTGCGCGAGGTGTGCAGCTTTGGATCAGGGCAAACGACCTGTCCGGGATGCAATGCCAGTGCAAGTTGCCGTTCCGCACACAGCTCCCCAGCGAATTGACTGCTGCCGGATTTAAGCTCTTTCAAGAGCGGTATCATTGGACACAGAAGGTCCGCGCCGTTTGTATTCGGGCCATTGACTTGGTCCCGAAGGCCGACGAGGAGCAGTTGTCGATTTTTGTCGATAATGAGAAGCGTGATCGCCGGGAGCGGCTGGAGGATACCATCGAGAATCTCCGTGGCCGCTTCGGTAAGAGCGCCATCACATACGCCTGCTTACTCGGTGACTTGAAGATGCCCGGAGATGGCCGGGACAAAGTAAAAATGCCGGGACTTATGTACTCGTAACGGCATCGCCATAACCTTTTCTGAAAAAAGCCCTTGACAAACATCTGATCGTTGTGTATATTGTAAGCAGACCTGCTTACAAGCTAAAATGCTGCGGCGGGTACATGGTAGCCGTGTTCACATCAAATGTTGTGTAAGGAGTGGCCCCCACACCACGCGTCTGGAGTCAGCAGACGACGGGGGCAGATTATTTATTTAGAAAAGGTGAACGAAATGGCAAAGTATAAGAATTTTGGAGAGTTCCTGCAGAAAAAACGGGAGGAGAAGAAGATCACGCTGCGGAAGATGGCCGAGATGCTGGACATCACCGCTCCGTATCTTAGCGACATCGAGAAGGATCGCCGTAATCCCCCCGATATGGACAAGCTGGAACAGATCTCCACGATCCTGCTCCTGAGCGATGACGACAGGACCCTCATGTTTGACCTTGCAGGCAAGAAGCGCAACTCTGTCGCGCCGGACCTGCCGGAGTACATCATGGGCCGCGAGTATGTTGCTGCTGCCCTGCGTACTGCAAGAGACTTGGACGCTGATGAGGCCGACTGGCTTAAGTTCGTTGAGGAGCTTCGAAATCGGAAGGGGTAATTCTCGCCTATGTATTTTCCTACGTTCAGAATGAAGAAGAACGGTGTGCCTGTACTGAGCAAAGGAGAGATCGAGGTCATCGCATATAACTTCGTGCGAGACTTCCAGCCGGAGGCGCTGACGGTGCCGCAGGAGCTGAAGATGGAGGAATTCATCGAATGCTACTTGGGGATGACGCCGGACTATCAGTACCTCTCCCACAACGGGGTCTACTTGGGTATGACCGTATTCAATGACACGGACCGCGTCCCGGTTTTCTGCCCGGAGACGAATCGTGCCGAGTACATCCATGCGGATGCCCGGACGGTCATTATTGATCGTCGGCTCATTGAGGACCCGAAGCAGGAGCATCGATATCGATTCACGCTCGGTCATGAGGGCGGACATGACATCTTCCATACAGCGGTCTTCGCCTATGACCCCAACCAGACCTGTATGTTCACGGATGCACATCCTCCCATGATCCAGTGCCGTGTTGACGCTGGCAAGACAACGAAGACCGATCCGCGCTATTGGACCGACGCAGAGCGCATGGAGTGGCAGTCAAACTACTTCTCCTCCGCGTTCATGATGCCCGGAGATACGGTCAAGATTGTTCATGCCCGGAATGCCGCGAAGGACCCTGTCTATCAGAACTTCCAGACGATCACGGACATGGCCACCACCTTCAACGTGTCCCCGGAAGCGGCGCTCTATCGTCTCCGTGAGCTCAAGCTCATCCCTAAAAACGACCCCACAGACTACCTCAACAATCTGGCCTACTACGATTTCATCGATTTCGTATGTTGAGCCCCATCAGCGGGTCTCACCACCCGCTGGTTTTTTTGCCCAAAGTGTAAGCAATTTAGCTTACAAGATTACATCATATTGCCGGAGGACAAAAATGGCAAAAGATCTCAAGCACCACCTGATCTGTCCCTATTGTCACAGAGGAGAAGTCCTCTCTGACGGGAAGGCACCGATCACCGTATCAGCGCGATGCCCCATCTGCAAAGGATTCTTCCTCTGCAACATGGCGACCCTTAAAACTGAAAAGTCGAAAGCACAGCGGCGATGAACGCCGCAGGCAGTAAGAGCTTTGCTGACTGACCGCCGGGGCTGAACGCCACCATTAAGGCCGGAGCAATGCGGGTACAACCATACCCGTTTTGTTCCGGCCTTTTTCATTTGCACTCACAGCGGCTGATCCCCGCTTGAGAAATAAAAATATCGTGAGCCTGTGTGCGCACATGGGCAAAGGATACCATACCCGCTCCTGTCCATCGAAAAAAGGAGCTGTTGGTACCCTCAACCTTGTGCGCCCATTTTCAGGCTGTATGAGGTCCGGGGGCTTACCAGCACCGGGCCTTGTCGTTTCCTTTGCCCACCGCAGCAGGCGGAAAGGAAACGACTATGAAGATCACCTATCAATTCGCAGACGGCACCACCTCCACCTCAGAGGTCGACGAGGAGATCGGGGCCTACATCATGGAGTCCCGCCGTCAGGAGGACAACGATGATCGCCGCCATCGTTACCACAACTACTCTCTCGACGCCATCACCTATGAAGGTGCGGAGTACGGCAGGTGCGATGACTACCCCAGCGACGGCTCGGATGAGGCCGAGGAAACTGCCGCACACGTCCGGGAGGCTTTTTCTCATTTAACAAAAACCCAGCAGCGCCGGATGCTCATGCTCGCGAGCGGGATGTCCATTCACGACATTGCAGCCGCCGAGGGAGTCAATTACAACGCTGCACTCGACACGATCAATCAGGCCAGAAAAAAGTTTTTCAAGTTTTTTTGAAAAAACACTGGTCAAAACGGCCCCCTTTTCTCCGTAAGGCGAAGAGCGACACATCGCTCTCAGAAAGGAGGGCAACGCCCCATGAGACACAATCTTGAAGTCTCAGTATTCAAACCCGCAGACGGTGGAGTGGTCCGCTGCAGGAAGGTCGGCATCCGGGAACGGCTGATGAAGCTGCTCTTCGGTGAGATCCGCCGCATGACCATCATCATCCCCGGCGATACGGTGGACGCACTTCGCATCTGTGAGGTTCCGGAAGGAGGCGAAGGCGATGAGTCGGATTAAGCTCCTGTTGGATGTGGTCGAGGATATGCGGTCCCTCGCGGACAGTATTAAGGCGGTCGCAGAGGCAATGGCCGGGAACGAGCCGGAGCCGGAAGCGGCACCTGCCGCCGTGCAGCCTGCTCCCCCCAAGCCGACAATCACGCTGGAACAGCTCCGAGCGCGGCTGGGCGAAATCAGTCGAGCGGGATACACCGCAGCGGTCCACGACCTCATCCAAAAGCACGGTGCTACCCATCTGAGCAAGGTGGCCCCGGCAGACTACGAAACCCTGCTCAGAGAAGCGGAGGCGCTGGTCAATGCCACCTAATCAACATGCGCTCCTCTCAGCCAGCTCTGCGCACCGCTGGATGGGATGTACCCCATCGGCGCGGCTGGAGCAGGAGTTCGAGGATCACGAGACCGAGGCGGCAGCAGAAGGCAGTGCGGCCCACGCGCTGGCCGAGCACAAGCTCCGCAAAGCCCTGAAGCTGCGTTCCCGCAAGCCCGTCAGCAAATATGACTGCGACGAGATGGACGACTACACCACCGGGTATGTGGAGTTCGTCATGGAAGCGCTGGCCGAAGCCAAGCTCAACTGCTCGGACCCACAGGTCTTGATCGAGCAGAAGCTGGACTTCTCCTGCTATGTCCCGGACGGCTTCGGCACAGGTGATTGTCTGATCGTGGCCAGCCCCCGGCTCCACGTCATCGATTTCAAATATGGGCTCGGCGTCCTCGTCGATGCCTATCAGAATCCGCAGATGATGCTGTATGCCCTCGGTGCGCTTCGCATCTTCGACTGCCTGTACGACATCACCGAGGTGGCGATGACAATCTACCAGCCCCGCCGCGAGAACGTGTCCACTTGGACCATCACCGTGGACGAGCTCCGGGAGTGGGCGGAGAACACGCTCAAGCCCAAAGCCGATCTCGCCTTCAAGGGCGAGGGTGAATATGCCCCCGGCTCATGGTGCCAATTCTGTCGGGCGGCAGTCAAATGTCGTGCCAGAGCAGAAGCCAAGTTGGAGCTGGCCCGGTTTGAGTTCGCCCAGCCCCCGCTCCTCACGGATGAGGAAATCGAGGAGATTCTCGGCAAGCTGGACGACCTGACCAAATGGGCCAACGAGATCGTGGCCTATGCGCAGGATGCCGCCATCAACCACGGCAAGGAGTGGTTCGGCTTCAAGTTGGTGGAGTCCCGCACTAACCGCAAGTACACCGACGAGGAGGCTGTCGCCCATGCTGCCGCCGCTGCCGGGTATCACGACATCTATCGCAAATCCCTGATCCCCATCACCGAGATGGAAAAGCTCATGGGCAAGCAGACCTTCAAAGAGGTTCTCGGCGGCTTGGTCATCAAGCCTGCTGGCAAGCCGACGCTCGTTCCGGCATCCGATAAGCGTCCGGCGATTACGACCGTGGGTGCCAACCACGACTTTAACGATATTACGGAGGAAATGTAATTATGGCTAACAAGACTAACAACACCAAAGTGGTCACCGGGATCGTCCGGCTGTCCTATGAGCACGTGTGGGAGCCTGCTTCCATCAACGGCTCCAACCCCAAGTACAGCGTTTCGCTGATCATCCCGAAGGATGACATCAAGACCATCGCCGCCATCAATCAGGCGGTTGAGAACGCCATCAAGGACGGCGCTGCCAAGTTCGGCGGCAAGATCCCGCCTAAAGGCGCTCTCAAGCTCCCGCTCCGCGATGGCGACACCGAGCGCGATGACGAGGCGTATCGTAACGCCTACTTCGTGAACGCCAACAGCACCACGGCCCCGCAGATCGTGGACCGCGCCGTCCAGCCCATTCTCGACCGCAGCGAGGTTTACTCCGGCTGCTATGCCCGTGTGTCCATCAATTTCTACGCCTTCAACTCCAACGGCAATAAGGGCGTGGCCTGCGGTCTCGGCAACATCCAGAAGGTCCGCGACGGTGAGCCCCTCGGAGGCAAGACCTCCGCTGCAGATGACTTCTCCACCGATCTGGACGACGACTTCCTGTCCTGAGAAAGGAATGGTGACCAACATGACTATCACGACTCTTCAGACGATCCTCCTAACCGCGATTATCCTCATTTGGCTCTGCTTCAGTGTGGTGTTCCTGATCACGTCCATCCAGAGTGCCATCTACGACCGCAAGCGCGAGAAACGTGAGCGTGAGCAGGCAGCGCGGGATCTGGAATACCACCAGAAGCGCATGAAGGACTACAACTAAGCGACC
>SFNH01000057.1 GCA_004554205.1 Clostridium sp. | reverse complement strand
TGCGAAAAATTGGTGCGGAATTGGTGCGGAGTGTGTCCCCAAAACCCGAAAAACCATTGAAAATAAAGGAGATTTAGAATATATGAAATTAGGTATCGTGGGCCTGCCGAACGTGGGTAAGAGCACGCTTTTTAATTCGCTGACGAAAGCCGGCGCGGAATCCGCCAACTATCCGTTCTGCACCATCGACCCCAACGTGGGTGTCGTGGCGGTGCCGGATAAGCGGCTTAAGCTTCTGGGGGATTTGTACCACTCAAAGAAGGTGACCCCCGCCGCGATTGAATTTGTAGATATCGCCGGGCTGGTGAAGGGCGCTTCAAAGGGCGAGGGGCTGGGCAACCAGTTCCTCGCCAACATTCGCGAGGTTGACGCCATCATTCATGTGGTGCGCTGCTTTGAAGACCCAAACGTGATCCATGTGGAGGGAAGCGTGGATCCGCTGCGGGATATCGAGACCATCAACCTGGAGCTCATCTTCTCCGACATCGAGATCCTGGAACGCCGGATCGCAAAGACCTCCAAATCCGCATTAAGCGACAAATCTCTCGCAAAGGAGGTTGCGGTATTAAAAGAATTAAAGGCGATCCTTGAGGACGGAAAGCTCGCCTGCACCTACGCAAATGACGATGAGGACGTGATGGCGTTTGTAAATTCCTTAAATCTCCTGACCTGCAAGCCCGTCATCTTTGCCGCAAACGTGGGCGAGGACGACTTATCGGACGACGGCGCCTCTAACCCGCACGTCGCGGCGGTGCGAAGCTTCGCAGAGGAAAATCATTCCGAGGTGTTCGTGATCTGCGCGCAGATCGAGCAGGAGATCGCGGAGCTTGACGATGAGGAAAAGCAGGAATACCTGGAGGCTCTCGGTCTCTCCGAGTCCGGTCTTGACAAGCTCATCGCCGCAAGCTACCGCCTGCTGGGGCTCATCAGCTTCCTGACCTCCGGCGAGGACGAGACGCGCGCCTGGACGATCAGGCTGGGTACCAGGGCGCCCCAGGCCGCGGGAAAGATTCACTCGGATTTCGAGCGCGGCTTTATCCGCGCCGAGGTAGTCAACTATCAGGACCTTCTTGATTGCGGCACCTACGCCAAAGCAAAGGAAAAGGGACTCGTCGGTCTCGAGGGGAAAGATTATGTGGTGAAGGACGGCGATGTGATCCTGTTCAGGTTTAACGTATAAAAATACCATATTTAACGAGATAAAAAACGTGGAGGTTACTATGAGATCAAACAATCAATGGGCGAGCAAAATGGGATTCATACTCGCCACGGCAGGAGCCGCAATAGGGTTGGGAAACCTGTGGAAATTCCCGTATCTGATGGGACGCAACGGAGGCTTCCCGTTCCTGATCGTCTATCTGTTCTTTGTCGCCATCCTCGGCATCCCGGTGATGATCACGGAGATGTCGCTCGGGCGAAAGACCGGACACAACCCGGTACTTGCCTATAAGGAGGTGCATCCGCACGCAAAGATCGTCGGATATCTCGGCGTGCTTGCCGCCTTCGTGATCCTTTCCTACTACGCGATCATCGGAGGATGGATCATCAAATATTTTGTAAGCTACACGACGAGCGGGCATGCGCCGCAGGACTTCGGCGCGTTTATCGCACAACCGGTAGAGCCGCTTGCCTGGTTTTTCCTGTTCATGCTGCTGACGGGCCTGATCTGTTACCTGGGAGTAAACGGCATCGAGAAGGCCAGCAAGTTCATGATGCCGTGCCTGTTTCTCATCCTGCTGCTCATCATTGTGCGGTCGATAACCATGCCGGGAGCCATGGAGGGGCTTTCCTTCATCTTCCGCCCGCGTCTCTCGGACTTCACGGCCGGCTCCGTCAGCGCGGCTCTCGGACAGGTATTTTATTCCTTAAGTCTCTGCATGGGCATCACGATCACATACGGAAGCTATCTGGACAAAGGAGCCGATATCCCCAAAAGCTGCCTTCACATCGCACTTTTGGATTCCGCGATCGCCGTGCTGGCGGGCATTGCCATCTTTCCGGCGGTATTTTCCTGCGGACTGGAACCGGCCTCCGGCCCCGGGCTCATTTTTGCCACACTCCCGAAGGTATTTGAGGCGATGGCAGGCGGCCCGGTATTTGCCGCGCTCTTCTTCCTGCTGGTCTTCTTTGCGGCCGTGACCAGCGCTGTGGCGCTTCTAGAGGTCTGTGTTTCCTTTGTCATGGGAACCTGGCACTGGAGCCGCAACAAAGCGGTACTCGTGCTGAGCCTTGTGATCTTCCTTGCCGGCATCCCAAGCTCCCTCTCCTTCGGGCCACTGGCAGATATCTCGATCATGAACTACAGCATCTTTGACTTTGTATGTATGCTGACCGACAATATTTTTCTGCCCTTTGGCGGTATCTTCATGTGCTATTATGTGGGATGGAAATGGAAGCCGTCGCTGCTTTTGGACGAGATTGAGGCAAACGGGATCTCCTTTAGGCTCGCGAAGGCATGGCTGTTCCTGATCCGTTACATCACTCCCGTTATGGTGGCAGTTGTGACGATCACAGGATTCATCAGCGTGTATCAGACAATAGCGGGAGCATAAAAGGCTCCCGCTTCCGGTAATGTCACGATGATCACTCCCGTCTCAGCGCTCTTTAACCTCGGCAGAAGCTTTTTAACAGCTTCGGGTGTTTCACCCTTCGTCCTCCGGATTTCTTTATCATAGCTTGCTGTCGATTCCAGCAAAAGCAGGGTATGCCCTGTCGGGGCGGTATCAATGACGACGATCTCATCATCCGCCTTTTCCACTCGGTTGTAGGCAAAAATCCCATTGCCGAAGGCAATTTTCATGGATTTTTGCCTGTAACTGTGAAGGCACTGAACAGTTACACCAAAAGTTTTACATCCGTCGACCGAACAAAAGAGAAGAGTGTGGCCGGCGACCGAACAAAAACGAAAACGCCGCCCGCGACCGAGGTGAGCCGCGCAGCTAAACTGTTACATATTTTTTCATCATCGGGCAGATATCAAGCGTCGCGAAGTAATCCTGCGGCGTCTCCGCGCGGCGGATCATCTTAACGCTCCCGTCCTCTTTCAGGAGAAGCTCCGCAGACCTTAACTTGCCGTTGTAATTGTAGCCCATGGCGAAGCCGTGGGCTCCGGTGTCATGGATCACCAGCAGATCCCCCATGTCGATCTTTGGAAGCATCCGGTCGATGGCAAACTTGTCATTGTTCTCACACAGCGAACCGACCACATCATACTTGTGGTCGCAGGGCGCGCTCTCCTTTCCTGCCACTGTGATGTGATGATACGCGCCGTACATCGCCGGGCGCATCAGGTTCACGGCGCAGGCATCTACGCCGATGTACTCCTTGTGGGTGTGCTTCTCGTGGATCGCCCTCGTCACAAGACATCCGTAAGGCCCCAGCATGAAGCGTCCAAGCTCCGTATAGATTGCCACATCCCCCATGCCCGCGGGCACCAGAATCTCCTCATACACCTTCCGGACGCCCTCTCCGATCGCGCGGATGTCATTCGGCGTCTGATCCGGGCGGTAGGCAATCCCGATCCCGCCGGAAAGGTTGATGAACTTAATGTGCGCCCCGGTCTCCTCCTTAAGCTTCACCGCAAGCTCAAAGAGAATCTTAGCCAACATCGGATAATACTCATTTGTCACGGTATTGCTCGCAAGGAACGCGTGGATGCCGAATTCCTCCGCGCCCTTCTCCTTTAGGATACGGTATGATTCAAACATCTGTTCGGTCGTCATGCCGTACTTGGCGTCGCCCGGATTATCCATGATGCCATTGCTCATCTTAAACACGCCGCCCGGATTGTAGCGGCAGCTTATCGTCTTCGGGATATGCCCGAGCACCTGCTCCACACACGCGATATGCGTGATGTCGTCCAGGTTGATGATGGCTCCGAGCTCATCCGCCAGTTTAAATTCCTCCGGCGGCGTGTCGTTGGAGGAAAACATGATCTCGTGTCCGTGAAAGCCCACCGCGTCCGACATCATTAACTCCGTCGCGGACGAGCAGTCGGTACCGCAGCCGCACTCCTTTAACACCTGAAGAATGTACGGGTTCGGGGTGGCCTTCACTGCAAAGTATTCCCTGTATCCCTGATTCCACGAAAACGCCTCGCGCAGCGCTCGCGCATTCTCCCGGATACCCTTCTCGTCATACAGATGGAACGGAGTCGGGTACGTTTTTACGATCTCATCAAGCTGTGCTTTCGTGACAAATGGAAGCTTTTTCATAATTTTTTCTCCTGTCTGTTAGTCGTAACTGTTCAGTAGCCTCGCAGCCACGGGGCTGCTGAACGGTTACAGTCAATCAACTACAATTACTCTCATAATGTTCGTGTTCGCCGCCGGCGCATGGCGGGTGGCACGCGTCACCACGCCCGCGGTCACGACAACCACGTCCCCCTCCTCAATGATCCGCTTCTCCTTCAGGAAATCAAGGGAAGCCTCGATGAGCACGTCTGTGGACTCCGCGCGCTTCGCCTGGTATGGCTTCACGCCCCAGTAAATCTGCATCTGGCGCACAGCGCTCGCGCTCGGCGACAGACCGATGATCTGCACGCCCGGTCTCCACTTCGAGAGCAGGCGGGTGGTAAATCCGCTGATGGACGGCGCAACGATCGCCTTTGCGTCCAGGTCATGTGCCGTGGACACGGAGGAGTAGCAGACCGCGTTGGAAATATTGCGCGCATTCTCCGCGGAGACCTTCCTCTGGCGGTAGGCGCCGTAGTCTAAGAACTTCTCGGACGCCTCACAGATCTGCGCCATCATCTTGAGCGCCTCCACCGGATATTTGCCCATCGCGGTCTCCCCGGAGAGCATCACCGCGTCTGTTCCGTCATAGACCGCGTTTGCGACATCCGTCACCTCCGCGCGGGTCGGCCTCGGATTGCGGATCATGGAATCAAGCATCTGGGTCGCCGTGATGACCGGCTTGCACGCTATGTTGCACTTGCGGATGATGGTCTTCTGGATGTGAGGCACCTGCTCCGGCGGAATCTCCACGCCCATATCGCCGCGGGCCACCATGATTCCGTCGCTCGCGTCTATGATCGAGTCGAGATTTTCAATCCCCTCCGCATTCTCGATCTTCGCGATAATCTGCATGGAAGAACCGGCCTCGTCAAGAATTTCCCGGATCTCACGGATCGCGTCCGCTGTGCGGACAAAGGAGGCCGCGATAAAGTCATAGCCCTGCTCGATGCCAAAGCGGATATCCGCCTTGTCCTTCTCAGTCAGCGCCGGAAGCTTAATCTTTACGTTCGGCACATTGACGCCCTTTCGCATTCCGAGCTCTCCGCCGTTTATCACCTTGCAGATAATATCCGTGCCGCGTACCTCCCGGACCTCAAGCTCGATCAGCCCGTCATCGATCAGAATGCGGTTTCCCGCGGCCACATCCTCGTTTAATCCGCTGTAATTGATATGTCCGATCGTCTCGTCTCCCACGATCTCGCGCGTTGTCAGCGTGTAGGTCTGTCCCTCCTTTAGTGTCACCTTCTTCTCGTCCTTCAAAAGACCTGTGCGAATCTCCGGGCCCTTGGTGTCAAGGAGCGCCGCGATCGGCAGACCGAGCTCCTCACGGACGCTCTTTAACAGGTCGAGGCGGCTCTTCTGCTCCTCGTAATCCCCGTGGGAGAAGTTAAAGCGCGCGATGTCCATACCGTTTAACACAAGGGCCTTCATTACCTCCCTGTCGTTGGTATTCGGCCCCATGGTACAGATAATCTTGGTTTTCTTCATTTTCTCGTCTCCTTATGATGTTTTTGAAGTGCCTGTCACATGCTGATGGGTATAGAGATGATCCTGGCAATATTCATAATTACCCTCGCATTTGGAGCAGTAGCGGAACTCAAGGTCCGCTCCGTCAAGCTCGGTCCGTCCGCAGACCGCGCAGCGATGCCTCGTCTTCCCGGGGGGCGTGATCTTTACCTGTTTCTTAAAATCCTGCCTCCGCTTGATCTCCTTCGGCGAATAACGCCTGTGATCGCGGGTCATGGCAAAGAACAGGATAATCGTGATCAGGGAGATCACAAGCTCCACCCGCGTGCTGATTCCCCCGGTCATAAAGTCGTACAGATACACGGCGCATTCAGCCGCCGCCAGCCACTTTGCCTTGATCGGAAGCACGAAGAACAGCAAAAACTGGGCATCCGGATAGTACAGGGCGAATGCTAGGAAAATCGCGGAGTTTAAAAAACCGGTGGTCAAAAACCAGTCCTGATGGAACACGAGGCGCCCCACAAACGCCGCTGCGACCTGCGCCACAACCCCCATCAGGAAAAATACGTTGAATCGGAAAGAACCCCAGATATTCTCCAGAGTCTGTCCCAGGCTGTTGTACAAAAACAGCGCGATCACGCCGAAAAAGAGCTGTGTAAACTGCATACTTCCGAATGCCGGCGGGAAGATGAGGAATGTGACAACACGCCAGATCTGCCCCTGCATGATCTTCGCCGCGTCCAGGCTTAAGTAAACATAGTAGATCATCGGATTCACCATAAAGATCAGCAACCCGAGCGCATAGAGGATCGTAATATAATACATCAGATTGTGTATGGCGTATCTCTGATATTTTCTCTCAAAATCACTAAAAAATTTCATCTTCTATCCCTTCTCAAAAAAGATTTTTCTTTGAAAAAATGATCGCAACCACGCCGGAGAGCCCCGCGGCAAAGGCAAGCACGATCCAGAAACCGTAGGGGCTCTGTGCAAACGGCATCCCCGCGGCGTTCACATTCATGCCGTAAAAGCTTGCCACCATAGTGGGAATGGACATCACGATCGTGATGGTCGCCAAAAATTTCATGACAATATTTAAGTTGTTGGAGATAACGGAGGCGAAGGCATCCATCGTGCCGCTTAAGATGCCGCTGTAAATGTTTGCCATCTCGATCGCCTGCTTATTCTCAATGATCACGTCCTCTAAAAGATCGGTGTCCTCCGGGTACTTCTTGATCCGGTCGCTCTTTAGCAGCTTTTCAAGCACAACCTCATTGGAGCGAAGGGATGTCGTAAAGTACACCAGGCTCTTTTCCAGCTCTAAGAGCTCGATCAGCTCCCGGTTCCTCTGAGACTTGTGCAGTTCCCTCTCCACAACCTCGCTCTTCTTATCAATAATGCGCAGATACTGTAAGTACAGCGTTGCGTTCTTGTACAGAATCTGCAGGACAAACCGCGTCTTCATGTAGGTGTAGAAATTTCGGACGCGTCCGTCCATAAACGCGGTCAGCACCGGCGTATCCTCCAGACATACGGTGACGATGACATTCTCCGCCATGATGATGCCCATGGGGATCGTGACATACCAGTCCTTTTCGCTGCGCTTCTCGGTCATGGGGATATCTACCAGAATCAGGCTGTAGCTCTCCTCCGTCTCGATACGCGAGCGCTCCTCCTCATCCAGAGGCGCTTTCACATGGTCCGGGTCAATGCCGTACTGCTCGGCCACCTCCAGAATCTCCGTGGCGGTCGGATTTGTCATTGCGATCCAGCATCCGTCCTCTGCCTCGTCAATCTGATGGATCATGCCATCTGTCGTCTTAAAAATACGAATCATGTCTGCTTCCCGCCGTTCTGAATAATTATGCCTCTATTATAATTATTGCCCGCCGGTTTGTCAAACACAGACGATAACAAGTCACTGTCAGAGTGTAAGTCCAGCCCCAATGGGGCGCTGTGCAAACAACGTGGCGGTTGTAGGCAAAAATCCCATTGCCGAAGGCAATTTTCATGGATTTTTGCCTGTAACTGTGAAGGCACTGAACAGTTACAGCAAAAGCATTGCATCCGGCGACCGAACAAAAGAGAAAACTTTATCCGCACGCACAGCAGCATTTTTTTGCGGCGGCGCATTGTAATAATTTCCGTTTTATGTTAAACTTAATCAATGTGCATTATGATTCGTTTAGATAAGGAGGCAGGGAATTTCCCGCATATATGAGTTTACATAATACTACCAACGCACTCGGGATCGACATCGGTTCCACCACAGTTAAAATAGCTGTCATAGACAGAGAAAACCATATCCTTTTTGCGGATTACGAGCGCCATTATGCCAATATCCAGCAAACGCTCGCCCTCTTACTTTCCAGGGCAAAAGAAAAGCTCGGAGAGATGATCGTCCGCCCGAGCATCACCGGCTCCGGCGGACTCACCCTCTCCACCCATCTTAATGTCCCCTTCACCCAGGAGGTCGTGGCTGTCGCCACTGCCCTTCAGGCGGAGGCGCCCCAGACGGACGTCGCCATCGAGCTCGGCGGCGAGGACGCGAAGATCATCTACTTTACCGGCGGCGTCGACCAGCGGATGAACGGCATCTGCGCCGGGGGCACCGGCTCCTTTATCGACCAGATGGCGTCCCTTCTTCAGACCGACGCCTCCGGCTTAAATGAATACGCCAAAAATTACCAGATGATCTATCCGATCGCGGCGCGCTGCGGCGTCTTCGCCAAGTCGGATATCCAGCCGCTGATCAACGAGGGGGCGACCAGGGAAGATCTGGCGGCCTCCATTTTCCAGGCAGTCGTAAACCAGACCATCAGCGGCCTTGCGTGCGGCAAGCCGATCCGCGGTACGGTAGCATTTCTCGGCGGTCCGCTCCACTTTCTTTCGGAGCTGCGCCGCGCCTTTATCCGCACCTTAAACCTCGATGACGCCCATGTGGTCGCGCCGGAGCGCTCCCACCTCTTTGCCGCCATCGGGGCCGCGATGAACGCGAAAGGCGACGTCTCCGTTTCCCTTGAGGAATTGATAGAGACACTCTCCTCCGGCATAAAGATGGAGTTTGAGGTAAAACGCATGGAGCCTCTGTTCGCCTCGCAGGCGGACTATGACGCCTTCTGTGAGCGCCATGCCCGCCATCAGGTAAAGAAGGGCGATTTGTCGTCCTACGAGGGCAACTGCTATCTCGGCATCGACGCGGGCTCCACCACCACAAAGGTCGCGCTTGTGGGCGAGGACGGAAGCCTGCTCTACCATTTTTATGACAACAACAACGGCAGCACCATCGCCACCGCGATCCGCGCCATCGGTGAGATCAAAGCGCAGCTTCCCGACACGGCGCATATCGCCTGCTCCTGCTCGACCGGCTACGGGGAGGCGCTTTTAAAGGCAGCGTTTAAGCTGGACGAGGGCGAGGTGGAGACCATCTCCCACTACTACGCGGCGTCCTTTTTCGAGCCGGACGTGGACTGCATCTTAGATATCGGCGGGCAGGACATGAAGTGCATCCGGATCAGAGACGGCGCCGTGGACAGCGTACAGCTTAACGAGGCGTGCTCCTCCGGCTGCGGCTCCTTCATCGAGACCTTCGCAAAATCCTTAAGCTACAGCGTAGAAGATTTCGCGAGGGAGGCGCTGTTTGCGAAAAATCCGACCGACCTCGGCACGCGCTGCACCGTATTTATGAATTCCAACGTAAAGCAGGCGCAGAAGGAGGGGGCATCCGTCGCCGACATCTCAGCCGGGCTTGCCTACTCCGTCATCAAGAATGCGCTTTTTAAGGTGATCAAGATCACGAATGCCTCCGACCTCGGAAATCATATTGTTGTCCAGGGCGGCACCTTCTACAACGACGCGGTGCTCAGAAGCTTCGAGAAGATCTCCGGCTGTGAGGCTGTGCGCCCCGATATTGCCGGTATCATGGGCGCCTTCGGCGCGGCCCTGATCGCAAGAGAGCGCTGCAGCCATACAAAAGGCACCTCCATGCTGTCCTTAGAAAGGATCCTTGCGCTGCAGTATGAGACCACCATGGCGCGCTGTAAGGGCTGTACCAACCACTGTGTCCTCACGATCAACCGCTTTGACGGCGGGCGGCAGTTTATAAGCGGCAACCGCTGTGAGCGCGGTCTCGGCAAGGAGAAGGTAAAGAAGGAGATCCCAAACCTCTTCGATTACAAATACCACCGTATGTTCGACTACGAGCCGCTGACGCCCGACGTCGCCTCCCGCGGCACCATCGGCATCCCACGGGTGCTCAATATGTACGAAAACTACCCGTTCTGGGCGGTATTCTTTAAGGAATTGGGGTTTCGCACCGTGCTGTCGCCCCAGTCCACAAAGAATCTTTACGAGCTTGGCATTGAGTCCATCCCGAGCGAATCCGAGTGCTATCCTGCAAAGCTGGTGCACGGGCATATCACATGGCTGATCAGGCAGGGAATCCGGGATATTTTCTACCCCTGCGTTCCCTACGAGCGCAACGAGACGCTCGATGCCGGGAACCATTACAACTGCCCGATGGTGACCTCCTATGCGGAGAACATCAAAAACAATGTGGAGGAGCTGGCAGAGTTTGACGTACATTTTATGAACCCGTTCCTCGCCTTCACCGATGAGGAGGTGCTGACAAAGCAGCTCATCGTGGAATTCGGCAAAGAGTACGATATCTCCGCCGTGGAGATTCAGAAAGCGGCACACGCCGGCTGGGAGGAGCTCCTCTCATCGCGCCGTGACATGGAGAAGAAGGGCGAGGAGACGATCAGGTGGTTAAAGGAGCATGACCGCCACGGCATCGTGTTGGCGGGTCGTCCCTACCATGTGGACCCGGAGATCCACCACGGGATTCCCGATCTCATCACCTCCTACGGTCTCGCCGTGCTGACGGAGGACTCCATCTGCCATCTCGGCGAGGTGGAGCGCCCACTCGTCGTGACGGACCAGTGGATGTACCACTCCCGCCTATACAAGGCGGCCTCCTATGTAAAGACAAGCGACTGCCTAGATCTGATTCAGCTCAATTCCTTCGGCTGCGGCCTCGACGCCGTGACGACCGACCAGGTACACGATATCCTCGCAAGCTCCGGGAAGATTTATACGGTTCTCAAGATTGACGAGGTAAACAACCTGGGGGCGGCGCGCATCCGCATCCGCTCCCTCATCGCCGCGCTGCGGGTGCGCCGGCAAAAGCATATGAAGCACAGAGTCATCTCGAGCGCCTACAACCGGGTTGTGTTTACAAAGGAGATGAAGAAGGACTATACCCTGCTATGCCCGCAGATGTCGCCAATCCACTTTGACCTCATCGAGCCCGCGATCCGCGCTTTCGGCTACCGTATCGAGGTCTTAAAGAATGCTGACCGCTCCGCCATCGACGTGGGGCTTCAGTATGTGAACAATGACGCCTGCTATCCGTCGCTCATCGTGATCGGTCAGATCATGCAGGCGCTGCTCTCCGGCAAGTATGATCTTGACCACACGGGGATCTTTATGAGCCAGACCGGAGGCGGCTGCCGCGCCTCCAACTACATCGGCTTTATCCGCCGCGCACTGGAAAAGGCGGGAATGCCGCAGATACCGGTCATCTCCGTGAACGCGAACGGCATGGAGACGAATCCGGGCTTTGCCATCACGCCGGGACTTCTCACCAAGGCAATGCAGGCAGTCGTATACGGCGATGTGTTCATGCGGGTGCTGTACGCGACACGCCCCTACGAAAAGGAGCCCGGCTCCGCGAACGCGCTCCACGAAAAATGGAAAAAGCGCTGCATTGCCGCGCTGTCAAAGAAATCCGCAAATATGATGGAATTCGGGAAAAATATCCGGGGAATCGTCCGAGATTTCGACAGTCTGCCGAGACTGGACGAGAAGAAACCGAAGGTAGGCATTGTGGGAGAAATCCTCGTGAAGTTCTCGCCCCTGGCGAACAACAATATTGTGGAGCTTCTGGAATCAGAGGGCGCCGAGGCAGTCATGCCGGATCTGATGGACTTTCTGCTCTACTGCTTCTACAACAGCAACTTTAAGGCGGAGCATCTGGGCGGAAAGCAGTCTACAGCCAGACTGTGCAACCTCGGCATCTCCCTTCTGGAATATTTCCGGAAGGTTGCACGAAAGGAGCTTAGCCAAAGCGCCCACTTTGATCCGCCATCCCACATCCGGGAACTGGCAGATATGGCGGAGAAGTATGTCTCCCTCGGCAACCAGACCGGAGAAGGGTGGTTCCTCACGGGTGAGATGCTGGAGCTCATTCACAGCGGCGTAAACAACATTATCTGCGCGCAGCCCTTCGGCTGCCTGCCGAATCACATTGTAGGCAAGGGCGTCATCAAGGAGCTTCGCCGCGCTTACCAGGACGCCAACATCATCGCCGTGGACTACGACCCCGGCGCAAGCGAGGTCAACCAGCTAAACCGCATCAAGCTGATGCTCGCGACCGCACAGAAAAATCTGAAATAGCAGCTCATCAAACTGTTACTCATACTGAATATTCATAAGCGTAAGCCCGCAGGCGGGCGCTGTCGGCCCCGCCTGCGTCCTGTCGCGCGCTTCAAGGATCTCATTCACGCGCTCCGGCGGATAGAAGCCTCTCCCCACATCCATCAGTGTCCCGGCAATGATCCGCACCATATTATAGAGGAAACCGTTTCCGCTGACCCGGATCGTGATCATGTCCCCTTCCTTCATCACGTCCAGACAGTACACTGTCCGCACTGTCTCATTCACCTGTGCCCGCGCCGCGCAGAAGCTCTTAAAATCATGCTCACCCTCAAGATAGCGCGCCGCCTGCCGCATCTTCTCCACATCGAGCGGGAAATAACAAAAATGGGAATACAGACGATCGACCGGCATTTCTATTTTTCTGTTTAAGATTTTATATTCGTAGGTCTTTACCGATCTCACCTTGTGGGGATGCCAGCTTAGCGGCACCTCCTCAGACGACTGAATCCGAATATCAGCCGGAAGCCGCTGGTTGAGAGCAAAGCAGATCTTATCCGCCGGCATCCTGTTCTCCGTGCTAAATACCGCCACATTCCCAAGAGCATGGACGCCGGAGTCCGTGCGGCTGGCGCCCATCACGGCGATCGGTTCCCCAAGGAGCGCGCAAAGCTCCCGGTTAAGCACCTCCTCGATCGTCACGCCATTCTTCTGAAGCTGCCACCCACGATAATTAGTGCCGTCGTAGGCAACCACCAGTTTTACCCGTTTCATACATTTCTCCCATCACGCCCGCAAAAGCCATATCACGATCAGATACGCCAGATAGATAAGGTACGCCATGCGGTCTCTCGCCGCGTACAAAAGCGGCTTCATCCTGGTGCGCCCCGCGCCTCCGTGATAGCACCGCGCCTCCATCGCCATCGCCAGATCCGTAGCGCGGCGGAATGCGGAGATAAACAGCGGAACTAAGAGCGGCACCATATTTTTCGCCTTCTGGATGAGGTTTCCGCTCTCAAAATCGGCGCCCCGCGCCATCTGCGCCTTCATAATCTTGTCGGTCTCCTCCACAAGGATCGGAATAAACCGCAGCGCGATTGACATCATCATGGATACCTCGTGCACCGGAACGCCCACCTTGTTTAAGAAGCCGAGGCTCTTTTCCAGACCGTCGGTCAGCTCATTGGGCGTGGTAGTCAGTGTCATGATCGACGAGCCAACTACCAGATAGATCAGGCGCAGAGCCATAAATCCCGCCATTCTGAGGCCTTCCTCCGTAATTTTCAAAAATCCGATCTGAAGCAGCACCCTCCCCGGCGTCAGGAACAGGTTAAAGCTGACACTGATCAGAAGCAGAAATACCACAGCCTTAAGGCCGCGCACAATAAACTTAAACGGAACCCTCGATAAGCGGATCGCCAAAATCAGGAATGCCGTCGCCGCCAGATACGCCGGGATGCTGTTTGACAAAAACAGGGAAACGATGAACACCAGCGTACCAAACAGCTTGGTCCGCGGATCCATGCGGTGCAGCAGGGAATCCACCGGATAATATTGTCCCAAAGTAATATCTCGTATCATTTTCTGTCGTCCTTCCCAAGCAACTTAAGGATCGCCGTCTTTGCCTCGTCCACCGTGGTGATGTCGTCCGCGATGGGAACGCCGTGCTCCTTTAAATCATGGACGATGTAGGTGATCTGCGGCGCCGCCAGACCAATCTTCTCCAATTCCCTGTAGTGCCTGAAAACCTCCTTTGGCGGCGCATCGAACATCAGTTCTCCGCGATTCAACACCATGATCCTGTCCGCGTAGCGGGCAATGTCCTCCATGCTGTGGGAGACAAGGATAACGGTAAAGCCGCGCTCCCGGTGCAGGGAAAAAATCTCATCTAAAATCTCGTCCCGCCCCCTCGGGTCGAGCCCCGCCGTTGGCTCGTCAAGGATCAGAACCTCCGGCTGCATGGCGAGAACGCCCGCGATCGCCACTCTCCGTTTCTGCCCGCCGGACAACTCAAAGGGCGACTGCTCCCAGAGCTTCTCCGGGAGTCCCACCTGCCTGAGCGCTTCTCTTGCGCGCGCCTCCACCGTCTCCCGGTCCAGTCCCTGATTTTTCGGGCCGAAGCAGACATCCGAAAACACATCCACCTCGAACAACTGATGCTCCGGGTACTGGAAAACCAGTCCCACCCTGCTGCGCAGCGCCTTTCTGTCATAGCCGTCCCGGTCAATATCCTCCCCGTTATAATAGATCGTCCCGCTGCTCGCCCGCAAAAGCCCGTTCAAGTGCTGGATCAGGGTGGACTTTCCGGACCCGGTATGACCGATCAGCCCGATAAACTGCCCATCCTCAATCGTAAAGCTGACGTCCTTAAGCGCATACTGCTCAAAGGCGGTGCCTGCCCCATATATATAATTTATGTGCTCTGCCCTGATCGACATTTTGCCATTTCCTCCGGTACTTAAACGTCACTGTTTTCGGAAAACGCTTCTTCACCGCAGACGTTCGTCCTTCCGCTCAAACTGCTTCCTTTCATTATCGGAAGCAGGTACTTCATCAGCTCATCCATGGTAAGGATTCCGTCCGGAAGCCCCACGCCCGCCTTTGAAAGCTCCCACGCAAGCTCCGTCACCTGCGGCACATCCAGCCGGTAGGACTTTAGCTCCTCGACACGGGAAAAGATTTCCCGCGGCGCGCCGTCCATCACTATATGCCCGTCGTCCATGACAATGACACGATCCGCATCGATGACCTCCTCCATATAGTGGGTGATAAGGAGCACAGTAATGCCCTCCCTGCGGTTTAGCTCATGCAGGGTCGCGATGACCTCCTTTCGCCCGTTGGGGTCGAGCATCGCCGTCGGCTCATCAAGGACAATGCACTCCGGCTTCATCGCCATAACGCCGGCGATCGCCACGCGCTGTTTTTGGCCGCCGGACAGCTTATTGGGGGATTTCAGGCGGTACGCCGTCATTCCCACCGCCTCAAGACTCTCGTCCACGCGGCGCCAGATTTCGTCCGTGGGTACGCCGAGGTTCTCCGGCCCGAAGCCGACATCCTCCTCCACAATATTGCCGATGATCTGATTGTCGGGGTTCTGGAAGACCATGCCCGCCGTTTTTCGGATATCCCAGATATGACTGTCATCCGCCGTATCCATACCGGAAATCCACACCGTTCCCTCCGTCGGGAGCAGGATCGCGTTGATCTGCTTTGCAAAGGTGGATTTCCCGGAGCCGTTGTGTCCCAGGATTGCCACGAAATCACCCTTTTGTATGTCAAGCGTCAGCCCGTCGATGGCGCGGCTGACCTCCTCGATATGCTCATCCTCGTCCCGGCGGATATAATCATATATCAATTTGGAAGCTTTGATGATCCCCACAGCAGATCCTTCCTTTCACACTACTTTCTCACGTTTCTCCATTTTATCGGAGATTGCGGATAACGTCAAGTGCCTTTTACTGCTTGCATAAGCCTGTGCTGTCCAGGGTATATCCATCTACGACCGTGTCATGCGCCATGCTTCCGTTCTCATACAGATAATAATACTTCCCCGGCTTATCCATGACCCATCCGGTCTGCATGGCGCCGTCCTTTCCGGCGTAGTACCAGTTGCCCTCCCAGACAAACCAGCCTGTCGCCATCTGTCCGTTCTCACCCAGATAATAGCGCTTCCCATCGTCCGTCTGCCAGCCGGTTAAGCGAAAGCCTCCTTCATCGAACAGATACCAGCTCCCACGGATCAAATGCCAGCCCCCCGAAAGGTATGTGCCGTCCTCTGTCTCATAGCGGCTGCCCGTGAGATAATTGCGCCACTTTCCGGTAGTGATCCCGATGGTCTGTTTCTCCTTAAAATCCATATCCGGAGATGCCACCCATGAGCCTGATACGACATATGCCTGCTCGCTGACCTTCGGTGTTGCGTGCACCACAAAGAAGTAGGTGTGCAGGTCGCTCATGTATTCCGTAAAGTCACAGGAGGTCTCGCTCGTCCGCTTCGTCATCACCGCCTCCATGCCCTCATCCTCAAAATCCGCCGCACGCCAGTTATCCTCGTCCCGATCCACGGAATCCGCCCGGTAGAGCTTCACCTGATACTCATGCGCGCCTTTCACGGAGGACCATTTCCCTACCGTGTCCGTCTCCCACCACACATACTTTGGCTCGCCAAGATACACGGTCTCCACCGCCTTGTCTGATGCGTAAGTCGTCACAGCCGCCGCCGAAGCTCCGGCAGCCGCACCCGGCACGACCGCCAAAAAAAGCAGCGCCGTCACAGCGGCAGTCTCCTTTACTGCCGCTGTCAGGCGCTTTTTCGTAAACCATATCCGTCCTGTCGTCTTCTTCGTTCTCATAGTTTTTCCTTTCCAGACATCCTTTTTTGCATCTCTTAAGGATTATAACGGAAAAGTATGGAAAAACTGTGAAAACTACGGATTCCAAACACCATTTTCATCTACATAAAAGGTCGAGATCCAGGTATTCACTGCCTTCTGGCCGGAGCCGGGATAAAAGTAATAGTACTTCCCGTCAATATGCGCCCAGCCCTCCGTCATAGCGCCGTTGCGGTCCAGATAATACGTTTTCCCGTCGAGGTTCAGCCAGTGGCTTTTCACCAGACAGCCCAGATACGCGTCCTGCGTCGGATTCAGATAATACCAGCGCTGATTCCACTGCGTCCATCCGGTGTACATCTCACCGCTCGAGAGCATATAGTATGTCTGATTGTTTAACGTCTGCCAGCCGGTCAGCATACGCCCCTCGCTGTCAAACAGATACCATTTATTGTCTACCTTCTGCCATCCGTCCCTCCGATAGCTTCCGTCTGGAAAATAATAATACCAGTGTCCGTTGATCGCCTGCCAGCCCACTCGCGTGTTGCCGGAAGGAATGCCGCTTCCGGGGCCTCCGCTTATAATGCTGTCAGACCTTCCGCTCCCGTCCGACACATCCTCCTTCGCAAGGTAGATCTCGTCGGACTCCGTCCAATAGCTGCTCTTGCCGTAGTTTTCCTGCGCGGTGCTCTTTGCGATGGTGCGCACGCGGAAACGGTATGTGCCGGCTGCTGTCATATAGGGATAAAAATTGTAGGTATGCCCCGTGGTCTCTACCGAGTGGACACAGCTTGAGCCGCGGTAGAGCTCTACCTGATAGCGTCCGGTGTCCCCGCTGTCGGGGGCTTCCCAGCGGGCGGTACCCTTTGCATTGTCCTTCCAATAGGCATTATACGGGGCCTCAAAGGTTCCCTTGATCGGGTTCATCTTAAGTCTCACGATCAGATCGCCGCCGCTCTTTGTGGCGCTCACAAAGCTTCCGTTCCGAATGCTTACGTTGCTGGCACGGTAAGTACCCTTAAACGCGTAATCGTTGCCATAGTCAGAGCAGGGGGTCAGCCTCACCTTCATCTCCGGCTGGAATCCCACCGACACAGTCTTGGAACTCGACGTGACCCACTGCGCATCTGTGATCGCAAATTTGGACGAGCTTGTCGATACCTGTACCGCCCCGGAGACTGAACCAAAGACGTCATCGGCGATCTCAATGTCAATGTCGCCGATCCTGTCTCCGATCTCCAGATCGGAATCGATCCTGAGCGGAACGCTGGATATCGTTTTGTCCGACGCCGAAGCCGGCGCTGCCCCCGCCGCGCTGATAAATAGCGCAATCGCCGTTGACCAAAGCAAAAATTTCTTTTTTCCCATATAGAACCTCTTTCCATGAAACGAAATATTTTCCTTATGGTTTTATTATAGACTCCAAACAGACCGCGGTCAACTTACGATATTCTTACCTTTTATATACGACTACCAGTGCGGATTCTTTCGTATTTTACGCCGCGGGAGATCGGATAAAATGGTTTTGCCACGGCCGCGGGCACAGTATTCTCTTTTCTTCGGTCGTCAGATGTAATACTTTTTCTCGCAGGCTCGCAAAAGCATTCACCGGTCTCCCTCACGGTATGGTTTACATAACGTTCCCTCACGGCTGGCTACTCCCAGCCGCAAAAAAAATTGCCGCAAAATCCATTGTGGACTTTGCGGCAGCCTCCGATGTTTAATCTTATACCAGCTCTAACAGCACTTCCATAGCGCCGTCGCCGTGACGCGGCCCGATCTTTACGATGCGGGTGTATCCGCCGTTACGGGAAACATACTTCGGGGCAATCTCGTCAAAAAGCTTTGCCGGAAGATCTACGGACTTCGTATTCTTCTTTCTGCCTGCTGCCGTAGACGGAACCTCGGTTACATCGTAGAGCACCTTCAGCATCTGACGTCTTGCATGAAGCCTGGAAGGATTATCCTTCTTGATCTCCTTCTGAACCTCATCGTAAACCGTAACCTTTTTGCCGTTCACGACCTCTTTAACTCTCTTACCGTCTTTGTCCTTGCGGGCAACCTTAGCGGTAACGGTAACCGTCTCAAAGTTATCCTTCTCTTTTACTGCCAGAGCAATCAGTCCCTCCGCTACTCTGCGGATCTCCTTTGCTCTCGCCTCGGTAGTATGAATGCTGCCGTGGTACAGCAGAGCGGTAACCTGGCTGCGAATCATTGCTTTTCTCTGGCTGGAAGTCCTGCCCAGCTTTCTATAACCTGCCATTTCTTTTTCCTCCATAATATGTGGAGTGCAGTCCCGCGCCCTTCGGTCTTACCGGACCACATCTTCCATTTGATTTGTATCATACCTGCCCCCGCACATCGGACTTAACATGTCGTTTCATTCCTCGCCTGGTACGGGAAACCCGAACTCCGCTTCGCTGCGTTTGGGTAGCACCCAAGCTCGTCGTTTTACTCCTCGCCTGGTACGGGAAACCCGAACTCCGCTTCGCTGCGTTTGGGTAGCACCCAAGCTCGTCGTTTTACTCCTCGCCTGGCTTTAGCTGCAGCCCAAGCTCTTTTAGCTTTGCCAGCACTTCCTCAAGGGATTTGCGGCCGAGATTGCGAACCTTCATCATATCCTCGGGGGTCTTGTTGCACAGCTCCTCCACGGTATTGATTCCCGCGCGCTTTAAGCAGTTGTAGGAACGAACGGAAAGCTCCAGCTCGTCGATATTCATCTCCAGAACCTTCTCCTTCTCGTTGTCCTCCTTCTCCACCATGATCTCGGCAGTCTTGGCATTCTCGGAAAGGTCGATAAAGAGGCTTAAGTGTTCGCTCAGTACCTTCGCCGCAAGACTTACCGCCTCGTCCGGCGCCAGAGTGCCGTTTGTGAATACGTCTAAGGTCAGCTTATCATAATCCGTAACCTGCCCCACACGGGTATTCTCAACCGCCATATTGACACGCTCTACCGGAGTGTAGATGGAATCCACCGCGATCACTCCGATCGGGAGATCCTCGTTTTTGTTCTTCTCGGCGCTCACATATCCCCGACCTCTGGTGATCGTCAGTTCCATATAGAACTTGCTGTCCGCGCCGCCGCTCAAAGTGGCGATCACCTGATCCGGATTCATGATCTCAATGTCCGGATCCGCCTGGATATCCGCCGCAGTGATCACGCCCTCACCGACGTGCTCGATGTAGGCGGTCTTCGCCTCATTGCCATCGCTGCTGTCCTTGATAGATAAGTTCTTGATGTTCATGATGATTTCCGTCACATCCTCCTTCACACCGGGGATGGAAGAAAACTCATGTAAAACGCCGTCAATTTTCACCTGACTGACCGCAGCGCCCGGAAGAGAAGAGAGCATGATCCTTCTCAGGGAGTT
>SFNH01000227.1 GCA_004554205.1 Clostridium sp. | reverse complement strand
GCAGACAAACCGCATCTGCGCCTTCCACTTTTCATCCATGCATAAATACTTTGGCATGATAATGCGCACATCAAAATGCTCCTTATCAAAATACCCCGGCAGCGATCCGGTCACATCCGCCAGACCACCCGTTTTCATAAACGGCACCGCTTCCGAAGCTGCAAATAAAATCTTCATCATGTAATCACCCCCCAGGCTTTTTGATCCCTCTATTTATTATAGCGCTTATTGTTTCTTCTGAAAAGTGCGGATCTTACCACGCGCCGCAGCCGAGCGGCAGATACCATAATGGCTCTGCGCACCGGTCTGAGCCATAGCCATACCGCGCTTAACATCCGGTATCCCGGATTCCCCACATCCATATAACGTCCATCCCTTACTATACCGGTCATTCTCCCCTTAACCTGATTCCGCCGCACGGGTCCTTCAATGGCTGTCTGATGATCCCCCAACAGATACAGTCCGTCCTGTCCGATCTTATAAATCCGGTGCAGTACCAGCATTCCGTTCTCCCTGCGGTAGAGCACAACATCCCCGCGCCGCAGCGCGCTCCCGTCCTCTATGCCGGCAAGAACCACCTCGTCCCTCCGCGGATCTATAAACGGATACATGCTGTACCCCTGCGGATGAATCTGTATGCACGCTCCCGCCTTAAGAAGCGGCTCAATCTCGTAGATCTGTTCCATTCTTCCCCCTCCCGTTCTCTCATTCATTGTAGCATTTTTTACCTCTGAATGCTATAATAAGCATACTTATGAACCGCTTATAAAGGAGTGATACCGGTATGAAACCCAACGATCGATACATCAAGGCAACGCTTGCAGGTATTCCCTATCTGCTTCCTTACGGACAGCTCATCGCAGATCCCGCTACCGCCACCCGCCTCAACGATTCCGGGGCGCTTCTGTGGGACGGCATCTTAGAGGGCGACAGCCGCGAGAAGCTGCTTGCCCTTCTCGCAGACCGTTACCATGCCACAGAGAATGAGCGCGCGGCACTTGTGGAAGATGTCGACCAGTATCTTCATTCCCTGTGCCGTATGGGAATTCTTCTTGCGGATGCACCCGAAAGCCGGGGCGATGATACGCCTCCTCTTTTCTACCGCATCGGTCCTCTGGTCTTTTCCTACCGCGGTCCCTCTCTCTTATATGACCGCTTCTTCTCCGGTTTTTCCTGCGGGGAGGTGGACTTTGACCAGGAGGTTCGCATTGTGACCGGGAAACCGGCTTCCATTCCTTACGGCACGGTACTCATTCACACGGAGGAACTTACCATCTGTGACAGCGGAAGTTCGTATTGCTTCTTTTTTGCAGCGCCGTGGGGCATCCGCGAAATGCATGTAAAAAAAGACGGCTCGCTCGCCGTCCTTTACCGCATGCCGGATCCGGATGATGAACACATCGAAGATCTTTTTCACGCACTGCGCTTCGCTTTTCTCATTCTGGCCCAGCAACGGGATCTATATGTCCTGCACTCCGCTTCTTTTTTGTACCGCGGGCGTGCCTTTCTCGTTTCCGGCAGTTCCGGAACCGGGAAGTCCACACACTCTGCCCTGTGGCATGATCTGTATCAGACGCCCCTCCTAAACGGCGACTTAAACCTGCTCGGAATCAAAGACAACCTCCCTTACGCCTATGGTCTTCCATGGTGCGGCACATCGGGCATCTGCACCCCGGACAACTATCCGCTCGGCGGCATCATCTTCCTAAAACAGGCCGCTACGGATCAGGTGCAGTCCCTGCAGCCAGACGAAAAAGTACTCCACATCCTGCAGCGGATGATCTCCCCTGCGTGGACAAAAGAGCTTCTCCTTCGCAATCTGCATTTTTCCGAAACCCTCGCCCCGCTCATCTTTTCCTGCCGTCTGTACTGCACGAAGGAGCCTTCCGCCGCCGGGATCTTAAAGGCCGCCATCGATGCTCTTTAGAATTCCCGCATCATCTGACGGATCTCATCCTCCTGCATCTGCACACACTTCTGCTCTCTGATGCGGTACACCTTCTGACAGATGGACAATACCGTCGGGCGGTGTGTTGTGACGATACAGGTGCGGGGCTCCGTGGTGCTCATGATATTCCGCAGCACCCTGCGCTCCGTGGCGACATCTAACGCCGACGTCGCCTCATCCAGCAGCAGAATTGACGATCGGCGAAGCAGTGCCCTGGCGATCGACAGACGCTGCGCCTGTCCTTCCGAGAATCCG
>SFNH01000226.1 GCA_004554205.1 Clostridium sp. | reverse complement strand
CTTAAACATTGAGCCGGATCACATCGGGGAAGGCGAACATGCGTCGTTTGCGGAATATCTGTTCTGCAAGAGCCGCCTGATGCGCCAGTGTCGGATCGGAATTGTCAATCGGGACGATCCGCACACGGAGCGCATACTGCAGGGACATACCTGCAGCGTGGAGACGTTTTCCCTGCGGCATCCGGCGGATGTGACGGCGGAGAATATCCGCTTTTTCATGCAGGCGGGAGAACTTTGGGGAAGTTTTCTGGTGCGCGGGGAGACGGCGGTGTATCCGGTGAGAATGCAGCTCCCCGGAACGTTTAACGTCTACAATGCACTGGCGGCCATAAGGGCGGCAGGACACCTGGGAGCCACGGAGAGCGACATCTGCCTTGCGCTCCGCAGTGCAAAAGTCCCCGGAAGATGCGAGAACGTGAGGCAGTCCGAAGATTATGTCATTCTGATTGACTATGCACACAATGAGATGAGCTTAAAAAATCTTCTGGAAATGCTGCGCGGTTTTAAGCCGCGGCGTCTTATCGTACTGTTCGGGTGCGGCGGCAACCGGTCGAAGCTCAGGCGGTCGAAGATGGGAGAGACGGCGGGACATCTGGCGGATCTTACGATACTGACTTCCGACAATCCGCGCTGGGAAGATCCGGAGGCGATTCTAGACGACATTGAGGACGGGATCCGGGGAACCAGCGGACAGTATGTGCGCATTGCAGACCGGAGGGAAGCCGTGCGGTATGCCATGGCGCACGCCATGGAGAATGACATGCTTGTGCTTGCGGGAAAAGGGCACGAGGCATATCAGGAGATTCGCGGCGTGCGCTATCCACTCAGTGAATACGAGCTGGTGGAGGATGCGAGACGAAGCCCTGGCATGGGGCAGATGCAGTGACGACGCAGACGGATGCCCGGAAGAGAAAAAGGCAGGACAATGACAACACAGACGGATGCCGGGCAGAAAGAAGCGGCAGAATACAGACAGAAACGAGGTGGACAGATGGCGGAATATGCGAAGGTGATTGTGGATATTTCACAGGAAAAACTGGATAAGACGTTTGAGTACCGCATTCCGCCGTATCTCACACAGCGGATTGCAGTCGGAATGCAGGTCTACATTCCGTTCGGCAGCCGCAGGATCACCGGCTATGTGGTCGAGCTTTCCGATGAGGCGGAGTATGACGAGGATAAGCTGAAAAATATCGCGGGGATCGTGACGGACAGCGTGCCGATCGAGTCCCATCTGATCGCACTCGCGGGCTGGATGCGGGAGCACTACGGCGGCACGATGAACCAGGCGCTAAAGATGGTACTTCCGATCAAGGAGAAGAAAAAAGCCGTGGAGCATAAAAGGGTGCGGCTGGCGCTTCATCCGGTGGAGGCGAAGAACCAGCTGGGAGTGTACGAGAGACGCCACAGCACCGCCCGCGCCAAGCTGCTTCGCGCGTTGCTGGAAGAGGAGGAACTCGACTGGGATCTTGTCACACACAAGCTTGGAGTGTCGGGAAGTGTGATCCGGGCGATGGAGGAATCCGGCGTCGTCAAAGTAATCCGGGAAACGCAGTACCGCAATCCGGTGTCCCATCTGACCAGCAGGGGATACGGGCTCACCTTAAATGACGAGCAGCAGAAAGCGGTGGACGCGGTCTGGTCGGATTATGAGAAGGGAATCCGGTCGACCTATCTGATAAAGGGCGTGACGGGCAGCGGCAAGACAGAAGTCTATATGGAGCTGATCGCGAAGATGCAGAAGGCGGGGCGGCAGGCCATCGTCTTGATTCCGGAGATCGCGCTGACGTATCAGACGGTGCTGCGGTTCTACAACCGGTTCGGCGACCGGGTATCCATATTAAATTCCAGAATGTCACCGGGGGAGCGCTACGATCAGTTCCTCCGCGCAAAGAACGGTGAGATCGACGTGATGATCGGTCCGAGATCGGCGCTGTTTACACCGTTTGCCAATCTGGGGCTTATCATTATTGACGAGGAGCATGAGACTTCCTATAAGAGTGAGACGGTTCCGCGCTACCACGCGCGGGAGACCGCCATCGCGCGGGCTGCCATGCTTGACGCAAGCGTCGTGCTGGGATCGGCAACGCCGTCGGTGGACAGCTACTACCGGGCAAAGCGCGGGGAATACCGGCTGCTTACGCTCACAAAGCGCGTGAAGGAGAGACCGCTTCCGGCATGCGGGGTGGTGGATCTGCGGCAGGAAT
>SFNH01000056.1 GCA_004554205.1 Clostridium sp. | reverse complement strand
TTTGCGAGGTGCCCGAGCAAAAGTTTTACATCCGGCGACCGAACAAAAGCGAAAACGCCGCCCGCGACCGAATAAAAGAAAAATGGCTGAACTGTTACAAAAACTTTGATTTTTTGGGCGGAGTTTTCTTGATTTCTGTAAGAAGTAAAGGTATAATGAACAATGAGCGTTAAGGACATACCATACCAATAGAGACAGGAGAACCAGCTTTTTATGGATAATCATGCAAATAACCAGCCGCAGGAAAACGGCGGCGGTAACGATAAATTTCCGAAGAACCAACTTATGGTCGTGCTGCTTGCGGCGTTCATCACGTTCGGCATCGCAGGCTTCATGCGGACGTACATGGCAGACAAAAGCCAGCAGGAGATCTCCTATGACGCCTTTATTAAGGAGGTCGAGCAGGGGAGCGTGGAGTCCGTCACAGTGCGGAACAATCAGATCGATATCCGCTATAAGGAAAATTCTGAGAAATTCAATCCGCTTTTGAAGGTCTATACAGTTCCGATGGAGCGGGACTACAGGCTGACCGACCGCCTTTTAGAGAACGGCGTTACGGTTAAGCGGGAGCGGCAGGACACCATGGCGGTGATCGAGTCTGTCGTAAGCCTTTTGTTTCCCTTCGTCCTGATCGTCATTATGATGAATTTTATGATGAAACGCATGGGCGGGATCGGAAAGAGCAACGCGAAAGTCTTTATGCAGCGGGAGACCGGAGTGACCTTCGCCGATGTGGCGGGCGAGGACGAGGCGAAGGAGTCCCTGGTGGAGCTTGTGGATTTCCTGCACAACCCCGGAAAATACACCCACATCGGCGCGAAGCTTCCGAAGGGCGCGCTGCTTGTCGGCCCTCCCGGGACCGGTAAGACGCTGCTTGCCAAGGCGGTGGCGGGAGAAGCCCATGTGCCGTTTTATTTCCTGTCCGGCTCGGACTTTATGGAAATGTATGTGGGCGTTGGAGCATCCCGCGTCCGCAGCCTGTTTAAGCAGGCGCAGCAGACCTCGCCCTGCATTATCTTTATTGATGAGATCGACTCCATCGGGCGGAGCCGCAGCGGCATAAGCGGCGGCGGTGAGTCGGAGCAGCAGCAGACCCTGAACCAGCTCCTCTCCGAGATGGACGGCATGGATTCCTCCAAGGGGCTTTTGATCCTGGCGGCGACGAACCGGCCGGAGGTGCTTGACCCGGCGCTTCTGCGCCCGGGACGTTTTGACAGGCGCGTGATCGTGGATAAGCCGGATCTTAAGGGCCGTGTGGAGATTCTGAAGGTTCACGCAAAAAATGTGGCGTTAGATGATACGGCGGACTTACAGGCGATCGCGCTTGCAACCTCTGGGGCTGTGGGGTCCGACCTTGCCAACATGATCAACGAGGCCGCGATCCTTGCGGTGAAGAACGGACGAAGCGCGGTCAGCCAGAGGGACCTGTTTGAGGCGGTCGAGATCGTCTTGGTCGGCAAGGAGAAGAAGGATCGGATATTAAGCAGCAAAGAGCGCCGGATCGTGTCCTACCATGAGGTGGGTCACGCGCTTGTGAGCGCGCTTCAAAAGGATGCGGAGCCGGTACAGAAGATCACGATCGTGCCGCGCACCATGGGGGCGTTAGGCTATGTGATGCAGGTGCCGGAGGAAGAAAAATACTTAAACAGCAAGAAGGAGCTTCAGGCACAGCTCGTAGTCAGCCTTGCGGGGCGCGCGGCAGAAGAACTGGTGTTCGACACCGTGACGACCGGAGCCGCAAACGATATCCAGCAGGCGACCCGTATGGCGCGCGCCATGGTCACCCAGTACGGGATGTCGGAGAAGTTCGGCCTGATGGGAATCGCGAGCCAGGAGGATCAGTATCTGACCGGGCGCACGGTGATGAACTGCGGCGACGCCACGGCGGCGGCAGTCGATGATGAGGTCATGCGGATTTTAAAGGAGGCCTACGAGGAGGCGAAGCGCCTCCTTGGTGAAAACCGCGTGGTGATGGATGAGATCGCCGCGTTCCTGATCGAGAAGGAGACCATTACCGGGAAAGAATTTATGGAGATCTACCGCCGCTGCAAGGGGCTTCCCGAGCCGGAGGAGACGGCGGGAGAGACAGGCGAGACGGAAAAAGAGAGCGTTTAAAGCGTAAAATCGGAAAAAGCCATGGCAGGAGGTGCGGGGAATTGGAAGAGAATACATTGGAAGAATCTGCTTTAGCACAGGACAGCCAGGTGGCTTTGAAGCCGGACTACGAAAGTGAGATCAAGGAGATCATCCGAAGCAACGTCTCCCCCAGGGTCATGTGCGAAAAACTGGAGGATTACCACGACAATGATATTGCGGAGGTACTGCCGGATCTGACCTCGGCGGAGAGAAAGCGCCTCTACCGGGTACTCAAGGTATCGGTGCTGTCCGGGATCTTTGAGTACATGGAAAAAGAACAGGTGGGCGTCTGCCTGGACGAGATGGACCTTAAGAAAGCGGCTGCCGTGATCTCAGACATGGAGTCGGACGCGGCAGTGGAGTTTTTGCGGGGACTTGAGAAGGAGAAGCGCGCTCTGCTGATCGATCTTCTCGACGAGGACGCGAGACAGGATCTTGCCCTGATCGCGTCGTTTGACGAGGATGAGATCGGAAGCAGGATGAGCACCAATTATATCTGTATCAGAGAGAATCTCACAGTGAAGCAGGCGATGAATTCCCTGATCAGGCAGGCGTCCCAGAATGATAATATCTCCACCATATTTGTGGTCGATGAGAGTGAAACCTTTTACGGCGCGATCGACTTAAAGGAGCTGATCATCGCCAGGCAGAATGTGGATTTAAAGGAATTGATCATGACCTCCTACCCCTACGTTTACGGGCATGAGGCCATTGACGACTGTATTGAAAAGCTGAAGGATTACTCGGAGGACTGCATTCCGGTCTTAGATAATTACAATCATCTTCTGGGCGTGATCACCTCCCAGAATATCATCCAGGTGGTGGATGAGGAGATGGGAGAGGACTACGCGAAGTTTGCCGGTCTGACTGCGGAGGAGGATTTAAAGGAGCCGCTTCGCGAGAGCATGAAGAAGAGAATGCCGTGGCTTTTGATCCTTCTTGTGCTGGGGATGCTGGTGTCCTCGGTTGTGGGAGCCTTTGAGGGCGTGGTATCTCAGCTTACCCTGATCATGTGCTTCCAGTCCCTGATCCTCGATATGGCTGGAAATGTGGGAACCCAGTCCCTGGCGGTTACGATCCGCGTATTGATGGACGAATCTCTGACAGGCTGGCAGAAGCTTGGTCTCGTAGTGAAAGAGGTGAAGATCGGTTTCGTAAACGGGGTGCTGCTCGGAATGTGCTCCTTTGTGTTTATAGGACTATATATCGCCCTGTTTAAAGGGAAGGGCTGGCTGTTCTCCTATGCGGTGTCGGGCTGCATCGGCTTATCGCTCTTACTCGCCATGATGATCTCCAGCGCGGTCGGCACTGCGATCCCGCTGTTCTTTAAGAAGATAGGGATCGATCCGGCCGTCGCCTCCGGCCCGCTGATCACCACGGTCAACGACCTGGTGGCGGTGGTTTCGTACTACGGTCTGAGCTGGCTTCTGCTGATTCAGATCCTGCATCTGGCGGGGTGATATGTATATATTGAAAAGAGTTCCGCGAGCGGAACTCTTTTCTGGATATTTTTACGGTTTTGCCTTCTTAAGCGCCCGCTCGATCGCGGAGAGAAGCGCCTGAGAGGTGTAGCGGGTCTCGTCCGGGTAGGTGAGGTTTTTAAGAGACTGGGTCTTGCAGATCTGTTTGGTGAGGTTATCTAAGGACGGCTGCACGAGCGGGTACATCGTGGCGACCGAGTCGCTTAAGGGCACCATGGAAATCGAGGTGATCTCATCGGAATCTACGGTCACCTCCACATTGATCTCCTGGGAGCCCAGAGTCAGCGCGGCGGAGTAGACGCCGGGTATGTAGAGAACCCGGTCGGAGGAGGCGGGCGCATCTTTTTTCGGGCGGAACATGATAAAAAGCAGCATGACGAGCAGGATGCAGAGGCCGATGAAGATGGCGGTATAGATAATTTCTTTCATTCGCAGGACGACGATCTTTGTTTTGGAACTCATGGGTGACCTCCATGCGTGTTTAATATAATCTATTCCCGCAAAAATAATTTTATGCTATACTCTAAACGGACATGTCCGCCTGCGCGGACATCATCATCTATGAGAGGAGAAGTGCCATGGCTCTGCAGTTGATCGTGGGTGGTTCCGGCTCAGGAAAGACCACCTGGCTTTACGATGCGATAATCAAGTCGTCCATAGAAAACCCGGAGCGTCATCATTTTCTGATCGTGCCGGAGCAGTTCACCATGCAGGCGCAGAAGGACATCGTTATGTGCCACCCCCGTCATGGCTTTATGAATATTGATGTTGTCAGCTTTCAGAGGCTTGCCTACCGGATCTTTGAGGAGCTGTCGGTAGAAAATCTCCAGGCGCTTGACGAGATGGGCAAATCCATGGTGCTGCGCAGGGTGGCGGCGGAAAAGCGAAAGGAGCTTTTAGTCTTCGGCGGGCATTTAAATAAGCCGGGCTTTATAAGCCAGCTAAAATCCATGGTGTCGGAGTTTGGGCAGTACGGCGTCACTCCCGAGTTTTTAGAGGAGATCGCGCCGGACGCGAAGTCGGAGCTGTTTCGCCAGAAGCTTAAGGATTTTGCGCTGATCTTTCGGAGCTTCCGCGAATATATCGAGGGACACTACATCACGACGGAGGAAATTCTTGACGTGCTCTGCCGTGTGCTGCCCCGCTCGGAGATGATCGCAAACAGCATCATTGCCATGGACGGTTTTGCGGGATTCATGCCGGTACAGTTCCGCCTGGCGGAGCTTTGCATGGTGTACGCAAGGGATGTGATGGTGACGGTGACGGCGGACCCGGGGGTAAGCCTGTACCGCAGTATGGGCATCCAGAACCTGTTTTACTTAAGCCGCGAGATGGCGATGAAGCTTTCGCTTCTCGCGGAGAAAAACCAGGTCGCAAAGCTTCCCGACCGGATCATGCCCGAGGCGTCGGAGGTAAGGTTTAAGGAAAGCCCCGAGCTTGCCTGGCTTGAGTCGCATCTGTTCCGCTATGGCGGCGGGGCCTATGAGGGAGAGATGAGGGGCGGCATCGAGCTTTTTGAGGCACAGAACCCCTCGACGGAGATCGGAGGCGTAGTGCACCGGATCAGGAGGCTTGTGGCCGTGAAGGGTCTCCGATACCGCGATGTGGCGGTGATCACCGCCGATCTTAAGGGCTATGGAGGGGAGATCGCCCACCAGTTTGAGAGAAACAAAATTCCGTATTTTATGGATGATAAAAAAAATGTGCTGGACAACCCGGCAGTGGAGCTGATCCGGTCGGCGCTCGAGGCGGTGCGGCTCGACTTCTCCTACGAGAGCGTGATCCGGTTCTTAAGAACCGGCCTTGTGACGGACAACCGGGAGATGACGGACCGGCTGGAAAATTATGTGCTCGCCCTCGGAATCCGCGGCGGGAAGCGTTACCGGGAATCGTGGAAGCGGACTTACCGCGGCGCGGCGAATTTAAACCTTGTAGAGCTAAATGCGTTTAAGGACGAGGCGCTTGCGCCTCTGTTTGCCATGCAGGAGGCGTTCCGCCAGGAGAATCTCACCGTCGGAGGCATGGTGCAGGCGGTTAAGGAGCTCCTTACGGCCTGCCGTGTGGAGGAGAAGCTTGGTGAACTCCAGAATGATTTTACAGAGAGAAAGGAATACCGTCTCGCAAAGGAATACAGCCAGGTGTACGAGAAGACAGCCGGGCTTTTGGATCGTCTTAAGGATCTTCTCGGCGATGAGAAGGTGAGCCGGAAGGAATTTGCGGAAATCCTGGACGCGGGCTTTGCCGAAGTGTCGGTGGGCGTGATTCCGTCCACAGTGGACCGGGTGGTGGTCGGAGACATTATGAGAAGCCGCCTCGCCCATGTGAAGGTGCTTCTTTTTGTCGGCGTGAATGACGGGATCATTCCGGCGAGGAATGACGGGGGGAGCCTCATCTCCGACAAGGAGCGGGAGTTCTTTGGCGCACATCATCTTAAGCTTGCGCCCACGGCGAGGGAGGACAGCTTCTTTAAACGGTTTTACCTGTACCTGATGATGACGAAGCCCTCACAGAAGCTTGTGGTCTCCTTTAGCAGGGTGGGCGGGGACGGAAAGACCAAAAGACCGTCCTACCTGGTGTCGGAGCTTCGCGCCATGTTCCCGTCCCTCGTATGCCGTGAGGAGGGGACGGACGAGACGGGTGCGGTGTATTCCGCGGAGGAGGCGAGGCTGCGCCTGATCGACGGCCTTCGCAGATACCGGGACGGGGAGAGGGAGGACGGGCAGTTTCTTGAGCTGTACCGGTGGTTCCTTGAGTCGCCCGGGCGAAAGTCGGAGGCGCTGCGGCTTCTTGATGCGGCATTTTATGTATATGAGAAGAAGGGGATCGGCCATGCGGCGGCGCGCGCCCTCTACGGCAGCATTTTGAGCGGAAGCGTGACAAGGCTTGAGCAGTACGCTGCCTGCGCCTATGGCCACTTCTTAAAATACGGGCTTGAGCTTGCAGAGCGGCAGCGTTATGAGCTGGCGGCTGCTGACATCGGAAATCTCTTCCACGATTCCATCGACCTGTGCTTTCAGAGGGTGAAGGACGAGGGGCGCGACTGGCGCGCCATGACGGATGAGGAGCGGACGGGGCTTGTGCGCGCCTGCGTGGAGCAGGTGACCGGCGAGTACGGCAACACGATCTTAAAAAGCTCATCGCGGAATGCCTACCTTGCGAGGCGGGTTGAGCATATCGCCCAGCGGACGGTCTGGGCTTTACAGCAGCAGATCGTAAAGGGCGATTTCACGCCTGCGGGCTTTGAGGTCTCCTTCTCCGCCGCGGACAACCTTGACGCCATGAAGATCGCGCTGTCGGACGATGAGGCGCTGCATCTTAGGGGGCGTGTGGACAGGCTTGATCTGTGCGAGGATGGGGATACGGTTTACATAAAGATCATCGACTATAAATCGGGCAGCACCTCCTTTGACCTGCTTAAGCTGTATTACGGGCTTCAGCTCCAGCTTGTTGTGTACCTTGACGCGGTGACGGAGCTTGTGAGACGGCGCTATCCGGGAAAGGATGCGGCGCCCGCAGCCATCCTCTATTACAATATTTCCGACCCGGTCGTGAATCGGGAGGGGAGGGAGGACCAGGCGGCGATCGACGAGAGGATCTTAAAGGAGCTTCGGATGAACGGTCTTGTAAACAGTGAGCTGTCGGCTGTGTGCCACTTAGACCATACGATCGAGAAGGAGTCGGATATCATCCCTGTGGTTCTTAAGGACGGCGAGGTGGAGTCGGGGAGATCCTCTGTGGCGAACAGAGAGCGCTTCGGGGACTTAAGCCGCTTTGTCCATGAGAAGCTTAAGGAGGCGGGCAGGGAGATCCTGGACGGGGAGATTGCCGTCTCTCCGTACAAAAGCGGGCAGCGCACCGCCTGCGATTACTGTCCGTACCATGCGGTGTGCGGCTTTGACAAAAAGAGCTCGGGGTTTGAATACCGGAGATGGAAGAATAAAAAGAGTGAGGAGATCTGGGAGGAAATATGTCAAAAGAGGCAGTAACGTGGACGCCGGAGCAGAGCCGGGTCATCGTAAGCCGCGGTGAAAACCTGCTCGTGAGTGCGGCGGCGGGGAGCGGCAAGACGGCGGTGCTCGTGGAGCGGATCATACGCATGGTGACGGAGGGGGAGCATCCCCTGGACATTGACAGGCTTCTGGTGATGACCTTTACAAACGCCGCGGCATCCGAGATGCGGGAGCGGATCGGGGCGGCGATTGAGAAGAAGCTTCGGGAGGAACCGGAAAATGAGCATCTTCAGATTCAGTCAACGCTGATTCACCACGCCCAGATCACCACCATCGACAGCTTTTGCCTGAAGGTGATCCGGGAGCATTTTCATCTGCTCGATCTCGACCCGTCCTTTCGGATCGGGGACGAGGGAGAGCTGCTCCTTCTGCGGGGGGATGTGATGCGCGAGCTCCTTGAGGATCGGTATGCGGGGGGGAGCGAGAGCTTCTTTCGCTTTGTCGAGACCTACGCCCAGGGAAAGAGCGATGCGGGGATCGAGGACTACATTTTGCAGGTCTACACCTTTGCCCAGAGCAACCCTTACCCGGCGCAGTGGATCAGCCGGTGCCGCGACGAGCTATGTGCGGGCGCGGGAGGCCGCGGCCCGTGGATGGATTTTCTTCTGACGGATTTAAAAAAACAGGCGGGGGAGTTGGCGGCGCAGCTTGAGGACGCCCTTATGATCTGCCGGGGTGACGATTTCCTCTGTGCTTACAAGCCGATGCTTGAGCATGATATAAGGCAGCTTGAGACGATCCTCGGCGTGAGCGATCTTGCGGAACTTTGCGGCGCTTTAAGCAGCATTTCGTGGGATCGCCTGGCGACGGTTCGGAGCAAGGAGGTGGATCAGGAGCAGAAGGCCTACGTGACGGGCTGCCGCGACCGCGTAAAGAAGGCGATCGGAAAGATGCGGGAGCTGTACTGCTTTGCGGAGCCGGAGGAAATGATCGCGGATATGGAGGGTGCGCGGGAGGCCGTCGGCGTGCTTTTGGATCTTGCGGAGGAATTTTCCGACCGTTTCCGGGAGAAAAAGCGGGAGCGCAATCTCGTGGACTTCAACGACCTGGAGCACGAGGCGCTTAAGGTGCTCATCCGCGAGGAGGAGGGAAAGACAGTCTACACCGAGGCGGCGGATGAGCTCAGCGCAGAGTTTGAGCAGGTTCTGGTGGACGAGTACCAGGACAGCAATCTGGTGCAGGAGGCGCTCCTAAACGCTGTTTCCGGGGAGCGCTTCGGGCGTCACAATGTATTTATGGTGGGGGATGTCAAGCAGAGCATCTACAAATTCCGGCTTGCCAGACCAGAGCTGTTTTTGAAGAAATACCATGACTATGAGCCCTGCGATACCGGTAACGGCACCGATAAAAAAATCGAGCTTCACCGGAATTTCCGGAGCCGTGAGGCGGTGCTTTCCGGGATCAACGATGTGTTTTACCGGATCATGACGGAGAACCTCGGGAATATCCGTTATACGGAGGAGACCGCCCTTCACCCGGGTGCGCAGTTTGTGAAAGAGGATCCGGCGCGGACGGCGGGGGTGCCGGAGCTTCTCGTGGCGGATACGGGGGAGGGCGCATTTGACGGGATGGATGAGGACGCCGCGGACTACACGGCGAAGGAGATCGAGGCGAGGATGATCGCCGCGCGGATTAAGGAGATGACTGATCCGGAGCGGGGAATGCTCATATGGGATAAGAGCTTAAACGGAGCCGGGGGCTACAGAACCGCACGTTACAGAGATATCGTGATCCTGCTTCGGAGCACGTCCGGCTGGACGGAAGAATTCCTGCAGGTGTTTATGAATGAGGGGATTCCCGCGTACGCGGAGTCGAGGACGGGGTATTTTAATACGATCGAGGTGGAGACGATGCTTTCTCTGCTCTCCGTCATCGACAACCCCATGCAGGACATCCCGCTTGCCGCCGTCTTAAAGTCTCCCATCGTGGGAATGACGGACGAGGAGCTGGCGGAGCTTATGGCGGAGTATAAGGGGTGTGCCGAAAAGGGGCAGGATCGGGGAATCTACGGCGCGGTGAGTCGGAAGCTTTCCGTGTGCGAGGGTCAGGACGGCCTGGGCCCCCGTCCCGGAAGCTTCGAGGAAAAGCTGCGCGGCGCGATGGAGCTGATATCGGATTTTCGCCGCATGAGCGCCTATCTTCCGATTCACGAGCTTTTATACCGCATTTACGAGGACACCGGCTACTACCACTATGCCGCCTGTATGCCCGCCGGGGAGACGAGAAAGGCGAATCTCGACATGCTGGTGGAGAAGGCGGCGGAGTATGAGAGGACGAGCTACAAGGGACTCTTCCATTTTATACGCTACATTGAGAACCTGAAGAAGTACAACTCCGATTTCGGGGAGGCGTCCACCGTGGGCGAGGAGGACGACACGGTGCGCATCATGAGCATCCACAAGAGCAAGGGTCTGGAGTTTCCGATCGTGTTCCTGGCGGGGATGGGAAAGAAATTCAACAGGCAGGATGTGTACGGCAAGCTGCTGATCGATGCGGATCTCGGCATTGCGACGGATTATTTTGATCTTGACCGCCGGGTAAAGGCGCCCACCCTGAAGAAAAATGTACTGCGGCGCAAGATGGAGCTTGACGGTCTGGGCGAGGAACTGCGCGTGCTGTATGTCGCCATGACCCGCGCGAAGGAGCAGCTTATTATGACGGCGACCGACCGCTCTCTTGAAAAAAAGCTTGAGAAGTACGCCCGGGTTCCATTAGCGGACGGGCAGATTCCCTACACGATCCTCTCGACCGCGGGCTCATACCTTGACTGGATTTTGATGGCGTTAGGCAGCGGGAACGTCCGTATCCGGCTGACTGTGCGGCCGCTTGTGGGGCTTATAGGGGAGGAAATCAAACGCCAGGCGAGGCTCGGTCACTTAAAGGAGCGTTTGCTGCATTTTGACGAGGGGCGGGAATACGACATGGAGTACCGGGACGAGCTCCGCAGGAACCTTGATACATATTATCCATTTATGGACGATATGAACCTGTACACGCAGGTGTCCGTGTCCGAGTTAAAAAAGCAGGGGCAGATGCGCGACGAGGAGGAGAGCGCCCAGATCCCGGGGCCGCTTAACGGGGGCGGCGGGGCTCTGCGCGGAACGGCGTATCACCGGGCGATGGAGCTTTTGCCGTTTGATGAGCCTGACAGCGCGGACGATGTGGAGCGTTGCCTTTTAAGGCTGGTGAAAGCGGGGAGTCTGCCGCGGGAATATTTTGACCTGATCGACAGCCGGGAAATCTGGCGCTTCCTTGATTCCGGCCTCGGAAAACGGATGCGCCTTGCCCGGGAGCGCGGTCAGCTTCACAGAGAACGTCAGTTCGTTATCGGCATTCCGGCGAGAGAGATGGGGGCGGCGGATTCCGACGAGCCGGTGATCGTTCAGGGCATCATTGACGCGTATTTTGAGGAGGACGGAGAGCTCATCCTCGTGGACTATAAGACGGACCGGGTCGCCCGGCCGGAGGAGCTTTCCGAACACTACGGGCTGCAGCTAGACTACTATGCGCGGGCGCTCACCCAGATGACGGGAAAGCATGTGAAGGAGAGGATCATCTACTCCTTTACGCTGCATTGCGAGATTCTGTGATATGCGGCGTTTCCGGCTCGGTCCGCGCGCTTATTAGCCGCCAGTCGCGTGAAACTCGCTTCGCTCAGACAACAGGGTCTGTCTTCCGGACCTTGCGGCTGGGAGTAGCCAGCTCCGAGGTCGCGGAGTATATACTTACCGTGAGGGAAGACGGTGAACACTTTTGCGAGGTGTCCGAGCAAAAGTTTTACACCCGTCGACCGAACACAAGAGAACACCCCGCCCGCGACCGAACAAAAGCGAAAACTTTGCCCGGGCTTTTCATATCCGAGAAAATGTGGTAGACTGATAAGATCAGACAGTTAATGCACAGGAGATTTAATACCATGAAAGCACAGAGAAAGTCCGCAAAATCCTATGAGATGGATATGTGCAGCGGACCAATATTTACGAAAATCATAGCGTTT
>SFNH01000225.1 GCA_004554205.1 Clostridium sp. | reverse complement strand
CAGTCTCCACCAAAACCTCACTTCTTCGGAAGTGAGGTTTTTTCTTGTTTTCGGCAAAAGAGAAGACCTCCTTCCTTCCTATCAAAAAACGAAGGGACGCAGGAGGTCTTGTGATGGTGAAGAAAAGCGAAGTGATCGTCAAAGGGGCATATTTTCACGCAAGCAGCTGAAAGCCCATCACGGCAATGCCCAGCGCCACGAGCACCACGCCCGTTGCGCGGTTGAGGGTCTTGGGCTGCGCACGGTTGGCAAAGACTGCGGCGATACGCGCCCAGAGGAGCGTGAAGACGACGCACAGCACCCATGTGAGCGTATCCGGCAATCCCCCGATGGCAAAGTGGGAAACGGCGCCGGTCAGGGCGGTGAAGGTCATGATGAAAACGCTCGTGCCGACGGCCGTTTTCAGTTCGTAGCCCATGACGCTCGTGAGGATGAGCAGCATCATCATGCCGCCGCCTGCGCCGATGAAGCCGCAGATCATGCCGATCATCGCGCCGCAGACGAGCGACTGCACCGCACGCTTTTTTGCGTCCACCTGCGCCATCGTTTCCTTCGTGGTCATCACGGGGCGCAGGATGAATTTGACGCCCAACAGGAACGTCATGAAGACGGAGAAGCCGCCCATCGTCGCCGAGGGGACGAGGCTTGCCGCATAGCTGCCGATAACGGTGAAGAGCAGCACACTCGCCATCATGATGAGGCCGTTTTTAATGTCGAGATTCTTGTTTTTGTGGTAGATGTAGGCCGAGACGGCGCTTGCGAGCACATCGGACGAGAGTGCGATGCCCACGGCCATGTAGGGCTCAACGCCCAGAAAGGTGATCAGTATGGGGCTGATGACTGCGGCGGCGCTCATCCCGGCAAAGCCGGTGCCAAGCCCCGCACCCATGCCCGCAAAAAATGTGACCAGAACGGTCGTCAGGATACTCATGGTTCGTTTGCCTCCAGAATTGCATCAAGATTGGTTTCGATCTCCGCGAGCGCCGCGGCGAAGGCTTCCCGCCGCGCTTCGTTCATGCCGGCAAAGAGGCTCTCGGAAAAATCCTTCTGGAGCTGCCGCCCGCGTGCGAGGATGGGCGCTGCCTTTTCGGTGCAGAGAAGTTCCGTCTTCCGTCGATCGCCCGCCACCGCGCAGCGCGTGAGATAGCCCTCCTGCACGAGCTTTTCCACATTGACCGATACGAGATTCGCCTTGAGGCGGCGGATCTCCACGATCTCGCTGGCCGTTTTATAGGCCGGGTTGTTCCCCAGGAACATCAGTATGTCGAAGGCCGTCTGCGGCAGGCCCAGCTCCTTGCAGAGCGGCTTGCACACTTCGCTGTAGGCCAGAGTGATCTTTCGGGAGATCGATATGCTTCGGTTCATGCCCTTCCTCCGTTCTTTTTTGAACTGTTCGTTTTTGAAGTATTATAGTCTGTGATGTCCCTCCTGTCAACAGGCGGGACGGAAAAATTTTCGCTCCTTTTCCATAGGAACTGATCGCCCTGTGGAAGCTGCGGAACAAAAGCACCTCCCGTCTTCCCGCGGAAACGGATAGAGAAAGGGCCCGACTCAGTCGGGCTCTTTCTCTTCTTTCTTCCATTTTATCGCTTTTTCAGTGCTCCAGCCGCGTCCAGTTGCGGTTGTCGCGCAGCTCCTTCCGGCGCTCGTCGCCGCTTCGCTCATTGGCCGTGCGCTCATAGGAATGGCTGTTCGCTGCCTCCTGCACGGCAAAGCTCAACCGTCCTTTTTAAATATCAAAGGTCAGCCCTCCTTGCTCATCATCGTCGGTCTGACGGCAGCATTACGGGTACTTTGCCGCAAATGCTGTTAACCGCTTTTTGAGATCGGTGTTGTGGGGCTGTACCTCAATGATGCGGCTATGCTCGTCAAAATAAATCACGGTTATCTTTTGTTTTTTGGTAAGCCCTGTTCTCATAAAACCTCCTGATTTCCCCAAACGATGCGGAGTACATTTCACTTTGTCCTGTCGGCTGATTTGCCACTCTTCCAGCTCTTGACTGCATTTTCATGGTGTTCTGTTTGTGCGGCTTTTCAGCCACTCCACCAACTCATTTTTCATCACCAATTTGCGCACGCCGATCCGCTATATATGGCATATGGCATGAGAACGGCTGAATTGTTCCAATGCTTTCAAACTTTTTTGAGATTTTTAGAAAAAATCTCGGAATGGATGGGATAGGATTGATTTAAGGCAGTTATACCTGAAAGCTGTGAATAAATCCATTGCTTTTCGTGAC
>SFNH01000224.1 GCA_004554205.1 Clostridium sp. | reverse complement strand
CCCAAGGACGGTCCCTCTGCCGGTGTCACCATGATCACTGCATTGGCCAGCGAGCTGTCCGGCAGAGCTGTCCGAGCAGATTACAAAGGAAATGCAGGGATATGCAGAGAAGGTGGCAGAGGTGCTTGGACTCAACACTTACTCGCGCACAGACTTCCTTCTGGATGCGGAAGACCACATTTTCTGTCTGGAGGCGAACACACTTCCGGGCATGACGCCGACCAGCCTGCTGCCGCAGGAGGCAAAGGTGACCGGTGTGGATTTCAACCAGCTCTGTGAGAAACTGATCGAGAGTTCCATGCGCAAGTACAAGAATTAAGAATGAAGTCTGAAATGGGAGCCATTATGAAAAATATGACATTGGAGCATATCGCGCAGGCGTGCGGCGGTACATACATCGGGGAAGAATGCGACCGCGAAAAGGAGATTCGGGGGGCGGTGATTGACAGCCGTCTGGTCGAGGAGGGGTATCTGTTTATTCCCATCCGCGGAGCGCGCGTTGACGGGCATGATTTCATTCCGGCGGTTTTTGAAAAGGGGGCGCTTGCCGTGCTCTCCGAGCAGCGGCTCGAGCATCCGGCGGGGCCTTATATTCTGGTTGACTCCACAGAGGAAGCCATGAAGAAGATTGCGGCGTTCTACCGCCGCTCGCTCGACATCAAAGTCGTGGGGATCACCGGAAGCGTCGGAAAGACCAGCACAAAAGAGATGATCGCGTCCGTGCTCTCCGAAAAATACCGTGTGTTAAAGACCGAGGGAAATCTGAACAATGAGATCGGACTTCCACTGACGATTTTTAAGATCCGGGAGGAACATCAGGTGGCGGTGCTCGAGATGGGAATCTCCGAGTTTGGTGAGATGCATCGTCTTGCAGAGATGGCGCAGCCGGACATCTGTGTCATCACCAATATCGGCTTATGCCATCTGGAGAACCTCATCACAAGAGACGGCATTTTAAAGGCGAAGACGGAGAGTTTTGAACATCTGGCACCGGACGGGATCGCCGTATTAAACGGGGATGACGATAAGCTCTGCGACAAAAAGACCGTGAATGGCAGACCGGCGGTGTTCTACGGAATCGGACAGGAAGCAAAGACGGCAGAGACAGAGACCGGCAGCAAACGGCTCGCGGAAAAGGAAGTGTACGCGACCGATGTGGAGGCGATCGGCCTTGAGGGAACGAAGGCGGTCATCCACACGCCGGAGCAGCAGTTTGAGGTGGTGATCCCGATTGCGGGAGAACATAATGTATACAATGCGCTTGCAGCAGTCTGCGTGGCAAGACGGCTGGGACTTAGTGCGGAGGAGATGAAGCTTGGAATCGAGCGTGCACACACGATTGGCGGGCGGAGCAATCTGATCCGGAAGAACGGCATCACGATTATCGACGACTGCTACAACGCGAATCCGGTGTCCATGATGGCTTCCATTGACGTGCTGTCCCAGGCAAAGGGAAGAAGGATTGCCGTGCTCGGCGATATGGGAGAACTCGGCAGTGAGGAAAAGAAGTTGCACGGAATGGTCGGCACGCATTTTGCCGGGAAGAAGATCGATGCGCTGTTTGTGACCGGAACACTCGCAGGGGAGATTGCGGAGGAGGCGCGGCGTGTGGCGCCGGAGACCGGGATCTATGTGGAACCGGACAAAGAGACGCTTGCACAGGCGCTGCAGGAGTACCGCAGACCGGGGGATACCATCCTGGTAAAGGCGTCCCACTTTATGGGATTTTCGGAGATTGTGAAAAAATTGGAACAGCCACAGTGAATAAGGAAGGTACACATGAAAAAGAATATCATACTGATTGGAATGCCCGGCGTCGGAAAGAGTACCGTTGGCGTGGTTCTTGCAAAAGTGATGGGATACCAGTTCATAGATGCGGATCTGGTGATCCAGGAAAAGGAAGGAAAGCTTCTGCGGGAGATTATCGCCGAAGTCGGACCGGAGGGATTCCTGGAGGTGGAGAGCCGCATCAACAGCGGGATCGAGGCGGAACACGCCATTATCGCGACCGGCGGAAGCGTGGTGTACGGAGCGGAAGCGATGGAACACCTTGGCCGGATCGGTACGGTGGTTTATCTGAAACTTCCGTACCGGGAGTTAGAGCGCAGACTCTCGGACATCAAGGGGAGAGGCGTTGTTTTAAGAGACGGACAGACACTTCATGATCTCTATGAGGAACGTGTGCCTTTGTACGAGAAATATGCGGATGTGATTGTGGATGAGCATCATTTGAATGTGGAA
>SFNH01000223.1 GCA_004554205.1 Clostridium sp. | reverse complement strand
GGAAGAGAGGACACCGGAGGAAGAGAGGATACCGGATGAACAGACGGCAGACAGGAGCTGCTTATGAGAGACGGGCAGGCGAGTATCTGAAAACACAGGGATACGAGCTGCTTGCGTACAATTTCAGATGCCGGCAGGGGGAGATTGACATCATCGCCCGCGACGGCAGATACCTGGTGTTTGTGGAGGTAAAATACCGAAAGAACGGGCAGTCGGGCGATCCGCTGGAGGCGGTGGACCGGGCGAAGCAGCGCCGCATCAGCAGGACGGCGCAATATTACTGCCTGACGCACGGATATGGGGAGATGACGCCCTGCCGCTTTGATGTGGTGGCGGTGACGGGAACCGACGGGGAAGTGCGACTTGTGAAACATGCATTTGAATTTCAGGGATGACGGGAGGATGGGACTTGATATCGTTTGTGAGAAAAGCGGCAGAAGATGCGGTTTTGCGTGAGGACTGGCATGAGAACGAGGACGGCAGCAGGCTACTGCTGTTAAAATACCCTCTTTTAGAGCGCACGGGAATCGTGGAACACTGTTTTACGACGAGGCTCGGAGGCGTCAGTGCAGACATTTTTTCCACCATGAATTTAAGCTTTACCAGAGGCGATGAGGAGGCAGCGGTGCGTGAAAATTACCGACGGCTGGCGGGGGCGCTCGGGGTGGCGGAGGAGCAGTTTGTCTTCTCCGATCAGACCCACACGGTTCATGTGCGCCGCGTTACGGCAGCGGACGCCGGAAAGGGACTGACCAGGGAGCGGGATTACCGGGATGTGGACGGACTGATTACGGATGAGCCGGGACTTGTCCTGTCGACGTTCTACGCGGACTGTGTGCCGCTGTATCTGGTGGATCCCGTGCACCGCGCCATCGGAATGAGCCATTCCGGCTGGAGAGGCACGGCGGCGCGCATGGGAGCGGTCACACTGTCTGCCATGCAGGAGGCATACGGCACCAGACCGGAGGATGTGGTCTGTGCGGTCGGTCCGTCCATCTGCAAGGACTGCTATGAGGTGAGCGCAGATGTGGCGGACATTTTCGCGGAGGAATTTCCGGGGCATGAGCAGGAGATTCTGGCAGAGAGTGAGAAGAACAGCGCCGGGATGGCTCACGCAGACAAAAAATACCAGCTGGATCTCTGGAAGGCGAACGAGATCATTTTTCTGGAGGCGGGTGTGCGAAAAGAGCATCTGGCAGTGACGGACATCTGTACCTGCTGCAATCCGAAGCTGTTGTTTTCCCACCGCGCAAGTCATGGAAAGCGCGGAAACCTGGGCGGATTTCTGTACCTGAAATAAGGATGTATAAGATCGTTTGTCAGGTATGGTCTGTAGATAGAATCAAATAGAAAGCGGAAAAAGGAGAAAAAAGATGAAGACAAAAAAATACGTGGAATATATGGTCGAGGAGACAAAGAAGATTCTGGCAATCGACAGCCCGAGCGGATACACCGCAGAGGTGGCGGATTACGTGATGAAAGCGTACCAGAAGCTCGGTTATGAGCCGAAGCTGACCACGAAGGGCGGCGTGCTTGTGGCACTCGGCGGCAGGGACAAAAAGAACGCCGTGATGCTGGAGGCACACATCGATACGCTCGGCGCCATGGTGGCGGAGATCAAGTCCGACGGTAGACTGCGCGTGACGCCGATCGGCGGAATGAATGCCAACAATGCAGAGGCGGAGAACTGTAGAATCCATACCCGCTTCGGGGAAAAGGTCTACGAGGGAACCTTGCAGCTTGCCAATGCGTCGATCCATGTCAACGGCGATTACAATGACAAGAAGCGCACATTTGACGAGACGGAGATCGTGCTGGATGCGGACGGGATGCCGATCGAGCTGAAACGGCGGGAGCGCGGCGAGGCGGAAAAGATGATCGAGCAGTTCATGCTCTGCGCGAACATGACGGTGGCGGAGCTGCTCTACGATCACGCGCTGCCGTGTCTGTACCGGATCCACGAAACACCGGACGCGGAGAAGATTGCCTCGTTCGGGATATTCGCCCACAATCTGGGTTTACACGCGGGGGACATTGTGCCGGAAGCGGTAAAGAAGCCTGCGGCACTGTCGCAAAGTCTGCGGCGGGTCCTTCGAGAGGCACAGGAGCGCGGGCTTGGCGATACGGTATCGGCGGTTCTTCTGCGGAGCATGATGAAGGCGAAATACGTTGCGGAATGTGCGCCGCATTTTGGTTTGGGCGCGCCGGTATACTGCCACTTCACCTCGCCGATCCGTCGGTATCCGGATCTCTTTGTCCACA
>SFNH01000222.1 GCA_004554205.1 Clostridium sp. | reverse complement strand
GGATTCTCGCAAATGACCATAACACGGCCCTTGCGGCGGATCACTTTGCACTTCTCGCACATGGGCTTCACGGACGGTCTTACTTTCATTTTGATAAACCTCCTACTTACTACGCCAGGTAATCCGGCCACGGGTCAGATCGTAAGGGGACATTTCCACTGTCACCTTGTCACCGGGCAGAATCCTGATGAAGTTCATTCTGAGCTTTCCGGAAATATGCGCTAGGATGGTGTGTCCATTTCCAATGTCTACCTGGAATGTGGTGTTGGGCAGCGACTCGACGACGACGCCCTCCACTTCAATCATATCGGATTTTGCCAAGTTTCTATCCCTCCTGGTCTTGATTACCGCCGACATATGCGGCGATGGCTTTACGAAGCTCACTGTTTGTGATTTTTTCGCTGCTTCTGATCTTCTCAGCTACGGCGCTGTCGCTCTCCGCCACAAACTGTACATGCCGTGACCGTTTGCGCTTGGGTGACTCCAGACGCCTGTGCTTTCCGTCAGCCAGCAGAAGGAAATCCTCCTCCGTCGCAAGCACGAAGAAATATTTTCCTGCATCCCTGCCGGCGATCGATTTTACGATGTTGGATTTGGCAATGTCCATAGGCGTTACACCAGAGATGCGGAGGCGTCCGTCAGAAGCTCCGGATCGCCGTCAGTGATCAGGATGGTGTTCTCATAGTGGGCGGCGTTCTTGCCGTCCGCCGTCTTGACGGTCCAGCCGTCGGACATCTGGCGGATGGCGGCGCTGCCGGCGTTGACCATGGGTTCCACCGCAATGGTCATGCCCCGCAGCAAACGCGGGCCGTGGCCGGGGTTGCCGAAATTCGGCACCTCGGGGCTCTCATGCATCCTGCGGCCGATGCCATGACCGACATACTCCCGCACGACGCTGTAGCCGTGGCTCTCCACGTATTCCTGAACGGCATGGGAGATATCGCTGAGGCGGTATCCCTCCCGCGCGAACTTCAGGCCCTCAAAGAAGCTCTGCTGTGTCACGCGGATCAGATCCAGGGCCTGGTCGGACACCTGCCCGCAGGGGTAGGTGCCGGCACAGTCGCCATGGAAACCGCCAATGTACGCGCCCACATCCACGCTGACGATATCGCCTTCCTTCAGCACCCGTTTACCGGGAATGCCGTGGATGATCTCGTCGTTGACGCTGACGCATACGCTGGCAGGATAGCCGTTGTAGTTCAGGAACGAGGGTGTCGCCCCCTGAGACTTGATGAAGTGATACACTGCCTTGTCAATTTGTTGGGTTGTTACGCCGGGTTTTACCATATCCCGTGCCAAAGCACGGGCAGCCGCGGTAATTTTTCCCGCCCGGCGCATCAGTTCGATCTCGTGCTCGGATTTCAGGGTGATCATACACTCAGCACCCCAGAACCTTCAAGATCGCCTGTGTCGTCTCTTCCACAGTGGGATAGTCGTCCACAGTTTTCAGAATCCCCCGGGCCTCGTAGAAACCCTTGAGAGGCTCTGTCTCTTTATGATAAACCGCCAGACGGTCTCTCACCGTCTCAGGGTCATCATCCTTGCGCTGCTTCAACGCGCCGCCGCACACATCGCACACGCCTTCCTTTTTGGGAGGGATGTTGACGATATGATAGCTGGCGCCGCAGTTTTCGCAGACACGGCGGCCGCCCATGCGCTCGATGATCTTCTCGTCGGGCACTTCCAGCGCCACCACGGCGTCGAATCTGATTCCCGCCTGCTCCATGGCCTCCGCCTGTGCGATCGTGCGGGGCACGCCGTCCAGAATATAGCCGTTGGCGCAGTCAGGTTCCTGCAAGCGCTCGTTGATGATGCCGATGATGACCTCATCAGGCACCAGCTTGCCGGCATCCATGTACTCCTTGGCCTTCAGTCCGGTAGGAGTCCCATTTTTGACGGCGGCACGCAGGATGTTGCCGGTGGAGATCGTGGGGATCCCCAACTGCTTCTTAATAATGTCTGCCTGTGTGCCCTTACCGGCACCAGGAGCGCCTAAAAGGATCAGTTTCATTATGACACCTCTTATTCCAGGAAGCCCTTATACTGACGCATCAGCATCTGGGATTCCAATGCCTGTACGGTCTCCAGCGCAACGCCCACCACAATGATGACGGAGGTACCGCCGATGGACAGGGCGGAAACATTGACGATCTTGCCGATGATGAGGGGCAGGATAGCCACGATGCCCAGATAAATGGCGCCAAACAGTGTCACCTTGTTGAGGACCTTCCGGATGAAGTCGGATGTGGGCTTACCGGGGCGGAA
>SFNH01000055.1 GCA_004554205.1 Clostridium sp. | reverse complement strand
CGCCCCAGTCGTTTCACTCCTGTGGCTTTTTTGCTCATACCGGCTTGCCCGGACAATGTCTGTGTGTTTCGCCATGCAAGCATGCCGCTCCACACAGCCACTGTCCGGGACTTTCATAGTAATTATACACGATATTTCCCGATTGCGCTATCACTTTTTTACACTGGCCGCTTTTCGCGCCTGACGCCGTGTAAATTCATAGATATAGAGCGCCGCGCCGCAGATCAGCTCCCACTCGATCGCGAGGTAATTGGAAAAATTTTCCTTTTTATACGGGACCTTTTTTGTCCTGCGGGCGGTGCGGATCCCCTCCGTCACGCCGTCCACATAGTCGCGCGCAAATCCGCGCTTCTTAAAAAAGAAATATTTTCCGAGAATGCCCAGGGCGATCGGGATGCTGTTTACGAGAAGCTGCGCCGCCGGCATATTTTTGTAATTTAAGTAGACGTTGTTGCGCGCCGCCAGGCGCACCTTGAAGGAATTGTACTTCGAGCCGCTTGTGCCGCTGCCGACATGGTACACCACGGCAGAAGGACAGTAGCGGTTCTCGTATCCCGCGATCTTCGCCCGGTATCCCACGTCGATATCCTCGAGATAGGCAAAGTGCATCTCGTCGAAGAAGCCGATCTCCTCAAATACGGCGCGCCGGTAGATCGCCGCTCCGGCGCAGGCGGAAAAGACGCGGCACGGGCGGTCGTAACGCCATGTCTCGCGGCCCACGCCGCGCTGGTAGGCCCAGCCCATGATGCTGTACATATCCCCCGCGTCGTCCATCAGCTCCCGGTGATACATCTGCACCATCTTCGGGCTGACGGAAAAAATCCCGGGCGCGCGCTCGATCGCCTTTAAAAGCTCCTCCACATACTCCGGCTCCGCCTCGGTGTCGTTGTTTAAGAGGATCACATAGGGCGTCTCTGCCGCCCGGATCCCCACGTTTACCGCGCCGGAAAAGCCGGTGTTCTCCGCAAGAAACACCGACGGAATCGCGTGCTCCTTAAGCCACTGTGCGCTCCCGTCGGCGGAGCCGTTGTCAACCACCAGCAGGTCAAAGTCACGGCACGTCTGCTTCTCAAGCGCCTTGAGGCAGGTTTCCATAAACACAAGCCCGTTATAATTCGGAATGATAATCGTTACTTTTTTCATCGCTTCTCCTGATCCGCAAGCTGCGGGAGCTGATACGGCTCGCCGATCTTCTCCTTCAGAAGATCGCGCAGCGCAAAATTGGATTTACGCAAAGTCAGGTTCGGGTTGTAGTAGGGGTCGCCGTTTTTTAAGATATCCGGCCACCGTTCTGCGACAAACGACCACTCTCTGTTAAACCGCGCCACCTTCTCCGGCGTGTCCTCGAGGCCGCGTGACTTAGACTCGTAGTGGTGCATCGCCGCGTAGGGCGCATACACCACCAGATAGCCCGCCGCCCGCACCTTCAGGCAGAAATCCACATCATTGAACGCCACCTGAAGCTCCTCGGTAAGCCCGCCCACCTCGCGGAAGACGGACGCCTTCGTCATCAGGCATGCCGCCGTCACCGCACTGTAATCCTGGGCGCACATCGCCCGGTGGAAGTAGCTGTTCTCCGCCTCGTGAAGCCCGATAAAGGTGTGGCCTGCCACGCCGCCGAAGCCGATCACCACGCCGGCATGCTGGATGGTGTTGTCCTCATAGAGCAGCCGCGCCCCGACGATGCCTACCTCCGGTCTCTGGCAGAAGCCGAGCATCTCCTCAAACAGGTTCGGCGCGATGATCTCCGTGTCGTTGTTAAGCAGAAGCAGATATTCGCCCTTTGCAAATCCCGCCCCGAAATTGTTGATGGCGGAGTAATTGAACTCCCGCTCCCAGCATACGACCCGCACCTGTGTAAATTCCTTCTGAATCTTCTCATAATACACAAAGGTCTCCGGCTCCGTGCTGTTGTTCTCCACCACGATAAATTCCAGATTTTTATAGGTCGCGCGCTCGATGATGGAGCGGATGCACAGATCGAGGTCTCGCGTGTGATCCTTGTTCGGAATGATAACGGACACAAGGGGTTCTCCCTGAATCCGGAATGTGGTGTGATAAATGCCGTAATCCACGCCCTTCTCCACCTTCTCGGCCGCGATGCCGCAGCGCTCGTAGTGCGCCATGATCGCGCGCGCGCCCGCCTCAAAGGCGTACAACTTGCTCTGCGGGTTGCTCGCCGTGGAGTTCTGATGGCAGCGCCAGTGATACAGCACCTTCGGGATATGATAGATCTCCTTCGCGCGCTCCGTGCAGCGGAAAATAAAATCGTAATCCTGCGCGCCGTCAAACTCGTGGCGGAAGCCGCCGACCGAATCGAGAAGCTCCCGCTTCACCACAAACAGATGGCAGATATAGTTGACGCTCGTGAGCAGGTCGGGGTTGAAATCCGGCTTGAAATGCGGGTCGAACAGCGCCCCGCCGTCCATGTCAAGCTTGTCCTCGTCGGAGTAGAGCACCTCGCAGTCCGGGTGCTCATTCACTGCCGACGCCACCTCAAACAGCGCGTGCTCCGGCAGCGTATCGTCATGGTCCGCCAGAATGATGAAATCGCCCTTTGCCATGCCGATGGCGGCGTTCGTGTTTCCGGAGATGCCGAGATTATCGCCCAGGTCAAGAAAGCGGAAACGGCTGTCGCGTGCGGCGTACTCCCGCATCACCCTGTCCACGATTTTTCCCTCGCCCTTCGGGCTTCCGTTTGCCACGCAGACCTCCCAGTTTTTGTAGGTCTGCGCCAGAATGGAATCCATCATCTCCCGCAAATATTTTTCCGGCGTCCTGTAAGCCGGTATCACGATCGACAAAAGCGGCTCATAAGGCAGAACCGCCGCACGCTGGCGCGCAAGCTCCTCCCCGGATGGCTTTGTCAGGCGGTACCACTCCGCATAATCGTAGTCGTTGTCAAGCCCCTGAATCTTATGGCACGACTTTAAAAGCAGGGCCTTTAAGCCATGCTTTTTGCCGAACTCCACAGCCACGCGGACGGTCTCCATATTCATCAGATCCCGGATTTTCTCCATTCGCTTATGCGCCACGCTGGAACGCTTTGCGATGAGTTCCTCGTTATATTTAATCCGCGCCGTCTTTCCGTCGCAGCAGATCACAAGCCAGTAGTCCTCCCCGCGCGTGTAGGGGAACTGAATGTCAAAGCCGTAATCCCTGTCATAGACCTGCTTATAATAAATCTGGCTCACATCGTCCCGCCTCGTGGACACATAGCGAAATTCCACCGGCCGTCTGTCCTTGTCAAGCACCTTGAATTCCGCGCGGGACTGCGGGGTCTTTCCGATGACCCAGCCGTTTAGCTGGATGGAATTTTCCCGAATCCGAACCACGTCAACCTTATACTTCATGACTTTTCTCCTCAAAGTTCAGCCGTTCCTCCTCGACGACGAGAGGGCGCTTCATCACCCGCTGGTTGATGGAGAGCACATACTCTCCGACCATGCCGATGAAAAAGATCTGCACCGAGCCTAAGAACAGCATCCCGATCAGCATGGGCGCCATCCCTGCCGGGAAACGGTCCCACCAGATCAGCTTCATCACCAGATAGGCAAACGCTATCAGCAGACTGCAGATCACGCTGAAACCGCCCACGAAGGTCGCGAGCCGCAGTCCCACCTTAGTGTAGGAGGTGATGCTGAGCATCGCCGCGTCATACAGGCGGTAAAAATTGTTGTGGGTCTTTCCGGCGCGCCGCTTCGGCTGGTCGTAGGGAATCTCCTTGCGCTTGTAGCCAAGCTCCGCCACGATGCCGCGCAGAAACGGCGTCGGGTCGTCAAGCTTCCTCAACACCTCGATAAAATCCCGGTCGTACAGCCCCGACCCGGTGAAATGCTCGATCTGCTCGACGTCCGACAGCTTTTTGATGACCTTGTAGTACAGCGTGCGAAGCGCGTACATGACCTTGTTCTCCCTGCTGCTGGTCTTGATGCCGATAACGATCTTGTAGCCCTCCTCCCATGCCTTCACATACTGGGGGATCAGCTCCACCGGATCCTGAAAATCCGCCACCATCTCGATCACACAGTCGCCTGTCACCTGCAGCATCCCGTAGTAGGGAGAATTAAACTGCCCGAAATTCCTCGCGTTAAAGATCGCCTTGATCCTCGGGTTCTCCGCGCAGAGCCGCCGTAAGATCGGGCGGGTATCGTCCTTTGAATCGTTGTCAATGAACACCAGTTCATAGTCGTACTGCGGCAGATCCCGCTCCAAAGTCTCCACGACCGCCCGGCTGATCGGCTCCACATTTTCTTCTTCATTATAACAGGGGATCAGTACACTGATTTTCTTCATCTTATGCCTCCTGACTGCTCCGTTAGGATACTCCGTATTCCCTCCGCAAATGTCACCTGCTCACGCCAGGTTCCGCCCGTAAGCGCGCTCAAACGCTCCACGGCTGGGCAGATGGACAGCGCGCCCTCCTTCGCCTGCGCGAAAGAGCCGTAGGAGAGGCTTCCCTTCCCGCCGCAGAGGTCATGGATCTCCTCCGCAAATTCTTTTAACACGCGGGTATCTGCGGACGCCACATTCACAATATGGCATTCTCCGCTGTGCTCATCGCTGTGCCGGTAAAGCTCCGCGACTGCCCGCGCCGCGTCTTTGATATCCATAAAATTCCAGCGGTGCTCACAGGCGCTCAAAGAGACCGTGCCACCGCGCGGCAGCTCCCGCGTCAGGGTGGAGATGATCGACCACGGGTGGTCGCCCGCCCCGTAAACGCTGAAAAACCGCAGATGATAATACGTCATGCCGTACTGCCCGCAGAGCGGCTGCGCCTGACGGAAAAACGCGAGCTTTGCCTTGCCGTATTCATTGACCGGGTGACACTCCATGGACTCCTCCATGACGCCGTCCTCCGTGATCCCGTACTCCACGCGGGAGCCGGCGTCCATAAACAGCGTACACCCAAGCTCATGGGCCGCCCGGACACACGACAGAGACGCGGCAATATTTTCCTCCTGAACCGCGGGCGAGTCGATCTCCTCCCTGTTCACACCGCCCCAGGCGAAATGGAGGAACGCGTCGGCATGTCCGACCTCCGCTGCCAGACGCTCTGTCTGCGCGAGTGGAATGTCAAGCCAGTGCAGCCGCTCGTGGGAGGGGAGCGTCTCTCTCCTGCGGGAGAGCCCGCGCACGGGGGCAAAGACCTCGCACCCTTCCTTTATCAGCTCCAGCGCCACATGCTTCCCGATAAAGCCGGACGCCCCGGTCACCACCACGCGCTTCCCGGTTAAAAGGCGCTCAATATGGTTTGTCCGAAGCGTGAGCACCTCGGGTTTTTCCCCGAACCGCGCGCGGATGATCCCCGCGATCTCGTCCGTATACCCCGGAGCCACGATCAGGATCTTGTCCACCGGCTCCCGGTAAAAATGCTCCGGCTCCACGATCGGAAGATGGGAGGCCGGCGCAAAGCGCCCCTGCTTAAAGGGCGCGGAGTCGATGATGTAGGAGGCCTCCTTCCCGATCCCGGTCGTCGCCGCCAGCGTAAAGCCCTGATGGCTGGCTCCCCAGACCGCAAGCTTCTTCCCTTCTTTCCGGCAGCGCGCCAAAAGCCCGCAAACCTCCCGGCTCACGATAGAAAAGCCATCTTTTATGGAATCCACCGATATGTGCTCCGGCGCGGTCTGAGACTTTCCGCACGGGTTCGTTATTTTTTTCACAATCATGGAGATAGTGTCGCGGTTTATCATCTCCTCCTCAAGCACCGCAAAGCCGTTCCGCTCAAGAAGCCCGCGCAGCGTCCCGAAGGAATAGTAGGCAAGATGATCCCGGATCAGCTCATAGTAGCTCCCCTTCTCCAGAATATACTCAAGACTCGGCACCGTCACAAGCCCCATGCCGTCGTCCGCCAGATTGTTCCAGATCGCCTGAAGCATCACGTCCGGATTCGGCTGGTGCTCGAGAAAATTAAAGGACAAAAAGACGTCATAGCGCCCGCCGTCCTCAAGGCCGGAAAACCTCTGATCCGCAGTCTCGGGAAACTCCTGCCACACGTTAAGCCCGCTCTCGCGCGCGAGCGTTACAAGCTCCGTCTTGTGCTCCATGCCGTATGCTTCCACGGGAAACTCTGTCAGCACCTTTAAAAATTCGCCTCTCCCGCAGCCGACCTCGATAAAACGCTTTCCCTCCAGATGATACGTCTCGATCAGATGGCGGTACTGTCTGCGCCGGAGCCCGGTCATCGTGGTGGAAAAACCGCCCGCGCGTATCACATCCCGGTAATACGCTACGGGCTCGCAGGAAAACTGCACCAGACCGCAGTGTTCGCACTGGTACAGGTTCAGGTTGATCCCGCAGTCCTCCCTGACCTCCCCGGCGTCCGGGATGTCCTGGGCCGACGCGGGCGCGTTCTGTAGCTGAAACAGCTCCTTATCCGGCAGCCTGCTCTTGCAGGCAATGCAATGTCTCATAAATTCCCTCCGAAAATGTGGTTGTTGGCCTCCATCCGGTCTCTGCAAGTATTTTCTGGATGTCGGGCATCAGATCTGTCGGCCCCTCCGCGTTCTCCGGCCGCATCCCGTACCGGCAGCCGCCGCGGCAGCCGCACAGCTCATAGAGCTCCCCAATGTACTCCCTGAGCGGGCGGGTATCGTTACTGGCAATATTATAGACACCCGCGCCCCCCTCTGTCAACAGGCAGGCAAGCGCCAACGCCGCATCCTCAATATATAAAAAGTTCCATTTCTGGCTGCACGCTCCAAACTCCATCTCCCCGCCGGAAATCCAGGTGCGCAGGCAGGACTGCACCAGAGACCACGGATGATCCCCGGGGCCGTACACGCTGAAAATGCGCGCGTGGACATACTCCATCCCGAGCCTCTCGCAGAGCGGCGCCGCCTGGCGGCCGAAGTCCGCCTTGGCTTTCCCGTATTCCGACACCGGACGGCATGGCGCATCCTCGGCGGTCAGATCATGACGGATGCCGTACTCCGCCTGCGATCCCGTAAACAGAAACCTCCTGCACCCAAGCTCCGCGGCTGCCCGCACCGCCGCCAGACTGTGCCGCACATTTCCCTGCTGGACACTGCGGTTTTTCCGGTTCTCACTCCCGGCGCCGTCCCAGCCGATGTGAATCCAGGCGTCCACCGCTCTTTCCTCCGCGCGCACGGCCGCATGGTTTCTTAGCATCCCGATGTCGCTTAAATCAAGCTCGATCACCTGCAGGCGCTCCGCCGCCGTCTCCGGTATCCGGTCAAGCAGATTGTTTAAATGGCCCGATGCCGGGCGCACCACCGCATACACCTGATGTCCCGCCCGAAGAAGCCTTACGACCGTTGCCGCGCCGATAAAGCTGGTGGCGCCCGTCACTACTACACGCATCTTTCATTTCTCCTGTTCATCATTTGATCCGAGGAATGATCATCATCGCATCCATCTCCTCCTCCGGCAGGAAGGGGGAGAGATCCTCAAGCGGCGGGGAAACCATCGTGCCGTCCGGCAGACGCTTCGCCGCGGACTTCGGCTCAAAGTTCTGATCCATCGTCACAAAGATCTCGCAGATTGCCGGCCCTTCCATGGCGAGGGTCGTCTCCACCGCCCCGGCAAGCTCGCTGTTATGGCGCGCCGACACATACGGGTAGCCGTAAGCCGCCGCGAGCTTCTCCATAGACGGGAAACTTAAGTCATAGCTGTCCACGCCGATTCCCACAAGGGGCTCCCCGAAAAAGTTTTTCTGCGTCTGGCGGATTGAGTGATAGCCGCCGTTGTTGATAAGAAAAATCTTGATCGGCATCCTGTGATGGATGATCGTCTGCAGCTCCTGTAAATTCATCTGGATGCTGCCGTCCCCGGTCAGCAGGATAATATCCTCCCGGCCGCAGGGGGCTTTCGCAAACTCCGGGTCATGGGCCGCCATGCAGGCCCCGATCGCCGCAGGCAGATCGTACCCCATGGACGCGATCGCCGAGTTGGTGATGAAGCGCTGTCCCTTCTTTATGATGTAAGCGTGACCGCCCACCACGCAGGCGGAGCCGTTCCCCACCACCGTGATCTGATCCTCCTTTAAGCGGCTGCTCAAGGCTTTCACCAGCGCGTAGACGTTTGCCGCGCGGTCCTCATCGTCCGCAAGATGCTTTGGCTGCACCACCGGATACCGCTCACGCCACATACGGCACGTCTCGCTCCAGCTCATGCCGGGAAGGCCCTCGCCGCCGCCGAAGACGGGCTTTTCCGGCGTGTATCCGTCCTCGCGGAGCACCTGTGCCATCACCGTCAAAAGCTCCTTTGCGTCCGCGTGAACCGGCATATCCACATGGACGCTCGGCTTCTTTAACTCCTCCGCGTCCACATCATTTACGATCACATACGCCGCCCGCGCCCAGGTATGATAATTGTACCCCACCTGGCGGATACTTAAGCGGCTTCCCACGGAAAAGATGAGGTCGCTGTTCTGAACCGCCAGATTGCCCGGGCGGTCACCCATGCCGCCCGCACGCCCCACATACAGCGGGTGCTCGTCGAAAATGCAGTCCTGGCTGTTCCACCCGGTCACCACCGGGATGCCGAGCGCCTCCGCCACCTCCATAAACGCCTCATGGCCGCCGGAAATGCGGATTCCGTTGCCCGCGTTAAAGGCCGGGCGTTTCGACGCCCGTATCTTCTCAATGATGGCGCGCGCCGTCTCCTCTTTCACCCTCGGCGGAAGCTTCTCGCGCCGCTCGCCCTTTCCCGCGTAATCCTCCGCGATCGCAAGCGGCGGCGTGGGCGCTCCGTCTGCGCGCATGGCCCAGCCTGTTCCGCCCGCCTCATAGTCCTTGGCATCAAAGCCCGCAAGCTGCTCCGTCTCCACATACGCACCCTGCACATCGAGCGGAATGTCGAGCCATACAGGGCCCGGACGTCCCGAGTACGCCAGATACAGCGCCTTTTCCAGGCAGTACCGGATCCGCAGCGGATCGATCACCATCTCACTGTACTTCGTCATACAGTCAATGGATTTTGTGATGTCAAATTCCTGGTCGCCCATGGCGCGAATTTTAAGCCCCGACCAGCGCGCCGTGGTGTCGTAACGAACCTGTCCCGACAGAACAAGCATCGGAATCGAATCAAGCCAGCCGCCCACCACGCCCGTGATGGCGTTAGTTCCGCCGGGCCCCGTCGTCACGCAGAGCAATCCGATCTTATTGTGGATCCGCGCATAGCTCTCCGCCGCTATGGCGCACGCCTGCTCGTGGTGCTGGTACAGGCAGGCGAGCCCCTCCTGATGGCCGAGCGCGTCATTTAAATGCATCGCGCCGCCTCCCGTCACCGTAAATACCTGATTGATCCCGGCGTCCACAAGCTTCTGTGCGATGTAGTTCGATACCTTTACCTTCATCCGGAAACCCCTCCTCTGTTTTTCCGCAACTGTTCAGCGCCTTCACAGTCACATTTTCTCTTATTTTTTTCAGTATAACACATTTCTCTCTTTCTTGCACCAAAAATCATCCCGCTGCCAGACCGTGCCACGATTTCCAACAACCCTCACTTTTCAGCGCACGCCGCGTAAGCTATAATCACGGAGTAATGCAACTATGGATTTTCGGCCAGGGCGGGAGCGCCTGCCGCTTCGCCCGCAAGTACAAAAAGGAGAGTATTTTATTTATGAACAAAAAGCGTAAATTACTGGCTGTATTATCCACCGCGGCAGTGATGACTGCGGTAACCCCTGCATTTGCCACCCTGAGCTTAAACCCGGCACAGACCGCATTCGCGGCAGCCGCGGGCTGGACCGAGGAGGACGGCGAGCTGCGCTACTTAGACAGCGACGGCTACTACTTAACCGACTCCTGGAAAAAGAAGGACGGCGAATGGTATTACTTAAACGAGGACGGCTTTGTGTCCCGCTCCACCATGGTAGATGAGTACTATGTAAATGAGGACGGAAAGCGCGTCTACAACCAGTGGATCGCCATTGCAAACGAGGACGAGTGGGATGACGAGGCCCCGGATACCTACTGGTACTACTATGGAAAAGACGGGAAGTCTGTCGTGTCAAGATGGCAGACCATCGAGGGCAGGGAATATTACTTTAATGAGGACGGTCATATGCAGACCGGGATGCTTGAGCTTGACGGCAGCACCTACTACCTCGGAGGAGAGGGAGACGGCGCTATGAAGACCGGCTGGATTGAGCTGGAGAACACAGATGAGGAGCTGGACGCGGATACGGTATGGCACTATTTTGACAGCAACGGAAAAATGGTGAAAAACCAGATTGACCGGAAGATCGGCGGCTCCTACTATACCTTTGAGGACGGCATCATGCAGACCGGCTGGTACAGGCTGCCGGAAACTACCGCATCTGACGCTGAGACTGCTACCGCATCTGACGCGGCAGAAAAGGCTCCGGCTATCGCCTCCTTCCAGTTCTACGAGGAGAACGGAAAGCGCGGCGAGGGCTGGTATCGGATGGAGGGCGCGCCCGGCGTCAGCGAGGAGGGCGAGGAATTTACCTTCTATTTAAAAAAAGGTATGCCCCTCCACGCGGCAAGCGGCGTAGAGGTCTTTACCGTGGACGGTAAGCGCTTCGGCTTCAACAGCCGCGGCGAGCTTCAGACCGGCCTTCAGGTGGTGAACACCGAGGAGGGCGGGACCGCAAACTTCTACTTCGGCGACGACGGCGTGATGAAGACCGGAAAGCAGACGATCTACAATGAGGATCTCGGCGAGAACCAGACCTGGTTCTTCTACACCGACGGCGGCAACAAGGGACGCGGCTTCCACGGCGTCCGCGACAACAACGTGTACCGCTACGGGCTGCGCCTTGACGCGGACCGCGACCTGCGCTACGCGCCGGCCGACCTGGACGGCACCCTCTATCTCGTCAATACCGCCGGCACGATCCAGAAGGCATCCTCCTCTTCCAAGTCCGCCGCAAAGCCGGAGCTTGGCGCAGGCTACAAGGATGTAAAGGACGCAAACGATAAGATCTGGACTGTCGATGTAAACGGCATCATCCAGCAGTAAACAAAAGTATTTTCATCCGTTCAAAGCAAAAAGGAGCCTTTCCGGGCTCCTTTAAGCTGTTACATTTCTTAATTTTATTCGTAATTATACGTTATTATAATGGAAGTGAGGTCCGAGTATGAGAGAATTGTCTGTCTGCTATTGTCCGAAATGCGGATGTTACGGCTATATTCAGCGAGTCCGCAATGCCTCCTGTCCGACCTGCGGCCTGAAAATGAATCTGTTAAATATCCGCTATCAGGACTTCGTGCGCCTCGCTCCGAAGGAGCGCGACCTGCTCATCATCCACGAGCTCCTCTCAAAAAGCTCCTGCGTCACTCCCTCCATCTCCGCCGCCGAGCGCACTCACAATCCACGGAAGCTGATCGCCGCCATGAACACCCATATCGAAAAGCTCTCCGCCGACAATCGCCAGTTAAGCGAGACGATCGAGTGGATGCACCGCACCATCTGGGATCTGATGGCGCAGAACAGGGATTTGAAGCGGACGTTAAGCAAGACGGATTCCGACTAAAGAATCCCCTGCCTTACGTCTCCTCCGTCACATATCGGCTCACAAGGCGGTTTAAAGTCACTTTCATCTGCACCACGATACTCAAGAGCATCTCGTTATCTTCCTTCAGTTTCCGATTCTCCTCTTCCAATCGTGCCAGCTCCTCCACTGTCGTCCCCATACCTGCCCCTCCTTAACATTA
>SFNH01000054.1 GCA_004554205.1 Clostridium sp. | reverse complement strand
GATGTCGGTAGCAGAACTACTTGATTTATAACTATGTTTAAGTATAGCGGATTTTGAAGCGCAAGTAAAGAAGTGTTATAAGTTTATAAAGTCAAGTCTGCTTTCATGTTGCAGAATGTAAAATTTTTGTTTATACTGAAAACACAGAGAGAAGGAGGGGTGATTGCATGTCGCAGGCAGTTCATGAGCTTCTTATTCAATACTTATCAGAAGTGAAAAAAATATACGGCACGCATCTGAAAAGCGCTATTTTATACGGTTCCTACGCAAGGGGTGATTACACATCCGAATCTGATGTAGATATTATGCTATTGGTGGACTTATCCGCAGAAGAGACGGATGCCTATTCCGATGCATTGTCAGAGTTAGGATATGAATACAATGTAAATTATGGTATCTGGATGATGCCTATTGTAAAAAACATGGAGCATTTTAAGCATTGGGTGATGGCGTATCCGTTTTATGCCAATGTACAGAAGGAAGGAGTGGTTCTGTATGAAGCAGCCTGATTCTTCCGACATCGGGACGCGAGTGGACGTGATTCGACATAGATTGAATGTGGCAAGGGAGGATTTGGAAACTGCATATCTTACTTTTGAAGCAGGACAGTACCGGGGGGCAAATAACAGGGCCTATTACAGTATTTTTCACACGATATGTGCGGTGCTTGCCGGGGAGGGTGTGGCATTTAAACGGCACAAAGATACCCTTAGCTATTTTAATAAGAATTATATACAGACGGAGATTTTCCCGAGAGAACTGGGAAGAAAAATTATAAAAGCAGAAGAAATCCGTCATGCAAGCGACTATGATACATTCTATATTGCTTCAAAAGCAATAACTTCGGAGCAGATAGAGACGGCAGAGAAGCTCTTGAGTCTTGCAGAAGAATATTTGATTTCAAAAAAGCGGTTCACATCAAGTGACTACCGTTAATTGCAGTAATTCTTCTCCTTGTTATAAAGCGTATTGTGTAGTAAAATGGTAACTGTTCAGTAGGTCTGCGCATTTACTGCGCTGACCGTAAGAAAACGCAGCGGGATAGTCAGAGCAAAGTTTCGTAAATGCGCGAAGGAGGAACGGACTATGGCACAGACAGCGAAAGAGTGCTTGAGCTTTCTGGCGGAAGCCGGAGAGGCCGTGGAGGAATTGTCCGTGATCGTGGACAGGGAGAAGACGCTGGAGGCGGATGAGCAGCGCCTCGGGCACGCTTTGGACGCGGAAAAGAAGTCGCTTGAAGACGCGGTGCGGGCAACTGTGAAAAAGCGGCGGGAAGAGATTGAGAGCAGCTATGACGCGGAGATCACAAAGGCGCAGGAGCAGCTTAAGAAAGCGCGGGGGAAACGCGAGAAGGCAAAGAATCAAGGAGTGAAGGAGCGGATTGCGGAGGAGACCGCGCAGCTTCACGAGGAGAATAAGGAGCTGCGCGGCAGAATGAAGGCGGTCTTTAGAGAGCATCACGCCCCGGCATTCTGCAGAAGCCGACTTTACTACAGCCTGTATGCGCCGCGGTGGGCAAAGGAGATCCTGGCGTTGCTTCTCTTTGTGGCGATCGTATTTTTGGCGCTGCCCTGCGGGGTCTATCTCCTGTTGCCGGAGCACAAGACATTTTATCTGGCAGGCATTTATCTGGCGGACATTCTGGTGTTCGGCGGCATTTACGCCATGATCGGCAACCACACGAAGATGCAGCACGCGGAGGCGCTGCGTGAGGGGCGCAAGATTCAGGATCAGATTTATGCCAACAACAAAAAGATCAAGGTCATCACCGCGACCATCCGGAAGGATCGCAGCGAGTCTCTCTATGACCTCGAGAAGTACGACGATGAGATCGCGCGGCTGAACCAGGAGTTAAATGAGGTGATGTCGAAGAAAAAAGAGGCGTTAAACAACTTTGAGTCCGTGACGAAAAATATCCTTCGGGATGAGCTTGAGCACAACCACAAAGAAAAGCTGGACAGCCTTCAGACCGCTTATCATGGAGTGCGGGAACAGCTTCAGGCGACGGCGGCAGAGGTGAAGCAGAAACGCCTGCAGATCACGGATTGCTACGGGAGCCATTTAGGGCGGGAGTTCCTGGAACCATCGCGCATTGAGGCGTTAAAGGCGATCATCGAGAGCGGCCGGGCGTCGAATATCAGCGAGGCGATCGAGGTGTACCGGAACAAAAACTGACGCGTATAAATCCCATTTCCGCCGCTTATAATAGGAGTAACAAGACAGGTACAGGCGGGATGGGATGAAGACGAGATGGAGAAGGGCGCACAGGGTCGAGCGCGATATCTATTATTTTGATTCGGAGCGGGAATCGGATGCGGAGGCGTGCGCCCGCATGCTGCACCGCATGATCGGAGAGGTGATGGCGGAGGAAGGCAGGGACGGCGTGGTGCTTTTGTGCATCGGAACGGACCGCTCCACAGGAGACAGCCTGGGGCCGCTGATCGGTTATAAACTCAAGGAGCAGCGGGTGCGCGGGATTGAGATCGTGGGGACTTTGGAGCGCCCGGTGCATGCCATGAACCTGGAACAGTCCATGGCGATGGTGCGCCTGAAATTTCCGAATCATGTGATCGTGGCGGTGGATGCCTCCGTGGGGAGCTTGGAGCATGTGGGCTGCATTACCCTTGGGAAAGGCGCGCTGCGCCCGGGACTCGGCGTCTGCAAGGATCTGCAGGCGGTGGGAGACATCTTTATAACCGGCATTGTGGGCGGATATGGAAATTACGATCCGCTGATGCTCCAGAGTGTGCGCCTGTCGGTTGTTATGCGCATGGCGGATTACATCTGCGATGCCGTATTTTTTGTCGAACATTTTTTGGAGCGCGCCGCCCTTGTTTGACAAAATATTCACCCGGTCTGTGCTATGATTTTTCAAATAGAAGAAAATCGTAGCGGGGTGAAAAAATGGGAGAACTTTATAATCCCTATCCGAAGCAGCCGAAAAATATCCGGCAGATCGGAGAGCGGGATCAGATCGTAAAGCTTTATGTGGAGGATTATGTCAATACATATCTGAAACGTCTGTATCCGACCGGCGGACAAGACCTGCGGGTCGGACTTTTGCTGGGCGAAAGCCGCATTCAGGACGGGACGCCCTGGCTGTTCGTGGACGGGGCGCTGGAAATGGAGGGCGTGGCGCAGGACGGGGAGAGAGCGGAGTTTACCGAGGAAGCCTGGAAAAAGGCGTATCAGGTGATGGAGCAGATGTTTCCCCGCAGGAGTGTGCTGGGGTGGTTTCTCTGCGGCGCGCCGGGCAGCGCCTTAAGCCCTTTAAATTACTGGAAGCAGCACGGACAGTATTTTTCGGAAAAGAACCAGATCATGTATTTAAACTGCGGACTGGAGGGCGAGGAGGCCGTCTACACCGCGTCGTCGGACGGGTTTTATAAGCTGAGGGGCTACTGTATCTACTACGAGCGGAATCAGATGATGCAGGATTACATGGTGTCGCGAAGGGACGCTCACCGGGTGGAGAGCGGGGGCCGCGACGCGGTGATCCGTGATTTCCGGGAAAGGATGGAAGGGCGAAAGGCGGAGGCGGGAAGAAAGCGCTCCGCGGTCAGTGTTCTCGGAACGGCCTGTGCGGCGCTGTCGGTGATGGTGTTGGCGGGCGGCGTGGTGATGTTTAACAATTACCGGAAAATGAAGAACATGGAGGCGGTCATTGCCTCGGTGTTGCCTGAAAAAATCATGGGTTCCGATGAGGACGAGCCCATTGTGGAGCGGATCGCGGGCGAGGTGTACCCGACCCCGGCGGAGTCGGAGATTGTGATCGCGCAGCCTGAAAGCCCATCGCCGGCGGCACAGGGCGGCAATGCGGGGGCGCAGAGTGACGAGCAGAGCCCGGTGATGGGAGAGAAAGACGGGGCGGAGCAGCCTGCCGCGCTTGATCTGCCGGAGGAAGCGTCGCCGATGAAAGAAGCGGAGCCGGTGCAGATCCCGGCGGACGCGGTTCTGCATGTGGTGGAGAATGGGGAAACCCTGTACGGAATCTGCATGGAGCGCTACCAGAGCGTGGCGCCCATAGAGGAGATCTGCCGCTGGAACCGGCTGGAGGACGAGAACCACATTTTCATCGGGCAGAAGCTTTATCTTCCGCCGGTATGATAAAAACGCTGCGGCTGGGAGTGCCCCGCCGTGAGGGCGACCGGTGAATGCTTTTTTGAGCTTGCGATAAAAAAGCATTGCATCCGTCGACCGAACAAAAGCGAAAACATCGGGAGAAAAACTTTGACCCCTCCCACAAAATGAGGTATACTTAATACAAAAGACAATATTGTGGGAGACACAGGTATGAGTGATATGAGCTCGATGAGCAGGGAAAGAAGAAAGAGGCAGCTTCGCAGGCAGATCGTCAGCTCCCCGGCGCAGTCCTCAGGCGATGAGGAGAATGCGCGGGACGGGCGGCGGGGGCATAAGCGCCGCAGGCTGCTCTTTTTCTTTGCGTTTCTGGCATTAGCGGCGGCAGGCGTCGGGGCGTGGTTTTATTATCAGCGCAGCTATCGGTACACGGATTATGAGATCTCCTGGCAGATCGAGATGAACGAGGGGAGTCTGGTGGGATATGAGGCTTTCGGAAGCAATGTGCTCAAGTGCACGAAGGACGGCGCCTCCTACATCGACAACAGGGGGAAAAATGTCTGGACCGAGAGCTATGAGATGAAAACGCCCATCGTCTCGGTGCAGGGCGATTATGCGGCGATTGCGGACAAGCAGGGCAACACCATTTATATCTGTAATGTGGAGGGCAGGCAGGGCGTTGCGACCACAGTCCTCCCGATCAGCAAGGTCGCGGTCTCCGGCACGGGCGTTGTGGCGGCAGTGCTCGAGGACGCCTCCGCCAGCTACATCAGCTTTTTTAAGAAGGACGGCAGCCCGCTTGACATCACGGTGAAGACGAAGATGGGGGGAGACGGATACCCGCTTGACATCGCGCTGTCTGAGGACGGCACTCAGCTTATGTGTTCGTTTGCCTACATCGAGAACGGAGAGCTGAAAAACAGGGTAGTATTCTACGACTTCTCCGAGGTGGGGAAGAATGTGCCGAACCGCCTGGTAGGCGGCTTTGACGAGCCGTTTCACGGGACGATGACTCCGCGCGTCACCTATATGGGCGAGCCGTATTCGTGTGCGTTTTCCGGGAATGGGCCGGTATTTTTCTCGTCTAAGAATCTGGCGTCGCCGGAGCTTGTAAAGCAGGCGGCGGTCGAGGAGGAGATTCGGAGCGTTCTCCATTCCGACGAGTACGCCGCGGTGATCGTGCGGAATGTGACCGGAGAGTTTGCGAACCGCCTTGAGGTCTACAAAAAGGACGGGACGCCGGCGCTCAGCAAAGAATTCAACTATGAGTACACGAATGCGGATATTGACGGCGATCTGATCATTTTGTATAATGAAAACTCGTGCAGGATATTTAATACTGCCGGAACCGAGAAACTCAATACGACGTTTGATTTTGCCGTTTCAAAGATTCGCCGGGGGAGATTCCCTCATACGCTGCTGGTGACAGGCCCCAGGCAGATGTGCGAGATCAGGCTGCGCTGACATTCCATTTCTCTATTGCAATCATCAGGTTTTTCTTTTATACTACCAGATAGCAGGGAATGTATCGCTGCTTGAGATACATCCGTATGGGGAAGGAGAAGGAAATGACAGAGCGCGCAGGAAAGAAGTGTATCGGAATCGACATCGGAGGGACGACGGTAAAGCTGGGCCTGTTTACCACAGAGGGCAGGCTTTTGTTTAAGTGGGAAGTTCCCACGCGCAGGGAAGAGGGCGGAAAGTATATTCTGGAGGATGTGGCGACGTCCATCAGAGAGGTGCTGATCGAGAAAGAGATCGCCATGGATGATATTGTGGGCGCGGGGATGGGGATTCCCGGCCCGGTGATGCCCGACGGCTATGTGGAGGTGTGCGTAAACCTCGGCTGGCGCGATGTGAACCCCCAGAGCGTTTTAAGCGCTATGCTGGGCGGACTTCCCGTGAGGAGCGGAAACGACGCAAATGTAGCCGCGCTGGGCGAGATGTGGCAGGGCGGCGGCAAGGGCTTTACGGATATCGTGATGGTGACGCTCGGAACCGGCGTCGGCGGCGGCATCATCATTGATGAGCAGATTGTCACAGGCAAGCACGGTCTGGGCGGAGAGATCGGACATATCCATGTCTGCGATGAGGAGACGGAGCACTGCAACTGCGGCGGCGTGGGCTGTGTGGAGCAGATCGCGAGCGCCACGGGCATCGCCAGAGCGGCGAGACAGAAGATGGCGGAAAGCGACGCGCCGTCGGCGCTGCGCCGGTACGGTGATCAGGTGACGGCAAAGGATGTGCTCGACGAGGCGAAGGCGGGCGACGCGATGGCACTCGAGGTCGTGGAGAGAGTGGGGCGCTACCTCGGCCTGACGCTCGCGACCATTGCGATGACAGTCGATCCGCAGATGTTTGTCATCGGCGGCGGCGTATCGAAAGCCGGACAGTTTTTAATTGACGTAATTGACAAATACTATAAGAAGCTGACCCCGATCTCCGACAAGAAGAGCGTGATCGGCCTTGCAAAGCTCGGGAATGACGCCGGCATCTACGGCGCGGCGCGCCTCGTGTTGGTTTAAAAAGAAGAATAAAAAGAGGAGACCCCGGAGGACTTGACGTCCTGCCGGGGCAATTATGAAAAATCTATGTATCTTTTACTGTTTGTCGAAATCGTATCTTGTTTACTGTATTTTCAGTATAGAGAATAAATGTGAACAAAATATGAACACGCTGTGAATATACTGTAAATTGTGGTGCAATATTTATAATTTTTTCTGCAAATACTGTGTTTGTTTGTGGAAAGTGCAAATACAGAGGGAGGTCACTATGCCAAAAGAGAGAGCCAGAAAAACCATTGTCATCGGACACAAAAACCCGGATACCGACTCGATCTGTTCGTCGATCTGCTACGCAAACTTAAAATCCGCGATTACCGGGAGAGAGTATGTGCCGGGCCGCGCGGGCCACATTAACGCGGAGACCCAGTTCGTCTTAAATCATTTCGGCGTGCAGCCGCCGGAGCTGGTGGAGAATGTAAAGACCCAGGTCAAGGACATCGAGATCCGGGAGACAAAGGGCGTGGAGAGAAATATCTCTCTGAAAAAAGCATGGAATCTGATGCAGGACGCTAATGTGGTGACGCTGCCGGCAGTCAACGCGGGAGGCGTGCTGGAGGGGCTGATCACCGTGGGCGACATCGCCAAGTCCTACATGAATGTTTATGACAGCAGCATTCTGTCCAAGGCGAAGACCCAGTACAGCAATATTATCGAGACGCTTGAGGGAGCGATGATCGTGGGCAGCGAGGACGCGTATTTTACAGAGGGCAAGGTGCTGATCGCGGCGGCAAACCCGGATATGATGGAGTATTACATCGCGCCCCATGACCTGGTGATTCTGGGAAACCGCTATGAATCCCAGCTCTGCGCGATCGAGATGGGGGCGGACTGCATCATCGTCAGCGAGGGAGCGGGGGTTTCCATGACGATCCGAAAGTTGGCGCAGGAGCGGGGCTGCACGGTGATCAGTACGCCTTACGATACCTACACGGTGGCGCGCCTGATCAACCAGAGCATGCCGATCAGCTATTTTATGAAGACCGAAAATCTGATTACCTTTGAAGACGGGGATTTCATCGACGATATCAAGGATGTGATGGCGAGCAAGCGTCACCGGGATTTCCCGATTCTCGATAAGGATGGAAAATACCGCGGCATGATCTCGCGCAGGAATCTTTTGGGCGCGAAGGGCAAACAGATCATTCTGGTGGATCACAACGAGAAAAACCAGGCGGTGGATGGCATTGAGAACGCGGAGATCTTAGAGATCATCGACCATCACAAGCTGGGGACGGTGGAGACCATCGCGCCCGTGTTCTTCCGGAACCAGCCGGTGGGCTGTACCGCCACCATCGTCTATCAGATGTACAATGAAAACAACGTGAAGATAGAGAAGAAGATCGCGGGACTCTTGTGCAGCGCCATTATCTCGGACACGCTCCTCTTCCGCTCGCCCACCTGCACAGAGATCGACAGGACGGCGGCGCTCGCGCTGGCCGGCGTGGCGGGGATTGATATTGACAGGTATGCGGCGGAGATGTTCGCGGCAGGAAGCAATCTGCGCGGTAAGAGCGATGAGGAAATCTTCTATCAGGATTTCAAGCGCTTTAACTCCGAGAAGGTTTCGTTTGGCGTAGCGCAGATCAGCTCGCTCAACGCGGAGGAGCTCGCCGACTTAAAGGAACGGATGCTGCCGTACTTAAAAAAGGCGCACGAGATTCACGGCGTGGACATGATGTTCTTTATGCTGACAAACATCCTCACGGAGTCCACCACGCTCCTGTGCGAGGGAGCCGGGGCGGAGAGCATGATCTTAAGCGCGTTCCATATGGACACGGAGGACGATGAGGCGGCGGACTCCACCGACGGCATCGTGGAGCTGCCCGGCGTGGTGTCCCGCAAGAAGCAGCTCATCCCGGCGATCATGGTCGCCTGCGAGGAGTAGGGGAGAACGACAGAATGAAATCAAACATTACCCTGATCGGAATGCCTGCGTCCGGTAAGAGCACGGTGGGAGTGCTGCTTGCAAAGCGGCTTGGCTTTTCCTTCGTGGATGTGGATATCGTGATCCAGGAAAAGACGGGAAAGCTCTTAAAGGAGATCATAGCGGAGGAAGGCACGGAAGGATTTTTAAAGGTGGAGGAGCAGGTCAATGCCGGGCTTACGGTACGCCGGAGCGTGATCGCGCCCGGCGGCAGCGTCATTTACGGCGAGCGGGCAATGCGCCACTTAAAGGAGATCAGCACAGTCGTCTACTTAAGGTTAAGCTACAGGGAGGTGAAGCGGCGTCTCGGCGATTTGACCGACCGGGGCGTAGCGCTTAGAAACGGTATGACGCTTAAAGCTCTGTATGATGAGCGGGTGCCGCTCTACGAGAGATACGCGGATATTACCATTGATGAATCGGGCAAGTCTCCGGGGGCGACGGTAGATGAGCTGCGCGCCGTCATGGAGGCGAGACTGGCGGCAGAAGGGAGAGAATGATCATGAAATACATTGTGATGCTGGGAGACGGGATGGCAGATTATCCGGTGGAGGCGCTTGGCGGCAGAACGCCGCTTGAGACGGCGAAAAAGCCAAACATTGACAAGCTGGCGCGGGGCGGCGAGCTCGGAATGGTAAGAACCGTGCCGGACGGTTTAAAGCCGGGAAGCGATGTCGCGAACCTCTCCGCGATGGGCTACGACCCGCTCAAATGCTATACCGGGCGCTCCCCGCTTGAGGCGGTCAGCATCGGGATTGAGATGGCGGATACGGACGTGGCGTTTCGGTGCAATCTCGTAACGCTGTCCGATGAGCCGGAGTATGCGGACAAGACCATGGTGGATTACAGCTCCGGGGAGATAACCACCGCGGAGGCTAAGGAGCTTATCCGGGCTGTGGACGAGGCTTTCCGCACGGATGAGATCTTATTTTATCCAGGAATCAGCTACCGCCACTGCATGATCTGGCACCACGGCCCGACCGGCTTAAACCTCACGCCGCCCCACGATATTTCCGACCGGAAGGTGACGGACTATCTGCCGAAAAATCCGGTCATCCTTGACCTGATGAAGCGAAGCTATGAGGCGCTAAAAAGTCATCCGGTGAATCAGGCGCGCATGGCGCGCGGCTTAAATCCCGCAAATTCCATCTGGCTGTGGGGTGAGGGGACAAAACCCGGAGTTTCGCGGTTTGAGGCGCTTTACGGGGTGAAGGCGTCGGTGATCTCCGCCGTCGATCTGATCAAAGGTATCGGCATCTGCGCCGGGATGAAGGTGATCGAGGTGGAGGGCGCGACCGGAAATATCGACACGAATTTTAAGGGAAAGGGCGAGGCGGCGTTAAAGACGCTGTTGGACGGACAGGATCTGGTGTATATCCATGTGGAAGCGCCGGACGAGTGCGGACACCACGGCGACATAGAGGGCAAGGTGCGCGCGATCGAGCTGATTGATGAGCAGATCGTGGGGCCGCTCCTTGCGGGACTTGACGCGGCCGGGGAGGAGTACGCGATCCTTGTGATGCCGGATCACCCGACTCCGCTTGCGATCAAGACGCACATTTCCGATCCGATCCCGTATCTTCTGTATCGCAGCACACAGCCGGTAAGTTCCGGGATTGAGACATACACAGAAAAAACAGCTCAGAGCGCAGGACGATATATCGACCGAGGCTGTGAGCTGATGGGGCGACTTCTCGGACAGGAGGTGTGACGCTTTCAGATCAGGGCCTTCTCCCATGCCTCCGCCAGCATGTCCAGCGTGAAGATGGCGTTGGCGGGGCTGGTGGAGGGGCAGCGGACGGCCTCGCGCCCGGTCTGCTTTTCGCAGTATCTATGGTACAGCCTGTACGCGGTATCGCCGTTTGTGATGATCCGGCGGATGTTGGCGGCGCGGAGCACCCGGTTTAAATCCGCGGGGATCACATTGCGGATGCTGCTGTCGCTGGAGCCCTTGATGTCACAGGCGGCGACCACGTCCCAGAGGGCGATCTGACGGCGCAGCAAAAACGTCTTCTTTTCTTCGATGGTCTCCGGGACGGGCTCATTAAAAATCCGTGCGAGCATACGCCAGAAGCGGTTTTGCGGATGGCCATAGTAGAAATTGTTTTCCCTGGATTTTACGGAGGGGAAGCTTCCGAGGATCAGGACGAGGGAATTCTCGTCGTACACCGGGTCAAAGCCGTGGTGGACACGGGTGTAGCCCGGCGGGAGCTCGTCCTCGATATAGTCTTCTTTATCCAGCTTCTGCCTGCGGCGGCTCATGGGAACGGCTACCCCGCCGTCCTTGGCGATCGCCAGCACAAAGGCGTTGATGCGCAGCTTGTTTTCTTCATACAGTCCCATGCTCTGATACAGTTCTTTATATTCCTTCAGAAGATGAAATTTTAAAAGCACGGTGTTTGCCTTTTTCCAGTCGGTGTTTGCCAGGCTGCCCCTGCGCTTCATGTAATAGTAGATCGGGGTCTGGATCGCCGTGAAGCGTTCCGCGTGGCGGATAAAGCTCAGATTAAACAGGAAATCCTCGCACCACTGAAGTTCCTGATCCATCAGAAGCCCGTGCGTTTCCACGATGCTGCGGCGGTACAGCTTATTCCACAGAACGCCATAGTAGAAATCCGCCGGATCCTGCATCATGTACTCCGCGAATTCTTCCCGCGTCAGAAGCCCGCGCTCGCGGATGTGCTGTTTTTCCGTAAAAACAGCGCCGTCCACCCGGTAGAAGTCGGCGATCACCAGGTCGGCGTCAAATTTCTCCGCCGCGTAGACGAGGCTTTCCGTGGCGTCCGGGGTCAGCCAGTCGTCGCTGTCCATGAACTGCAGGTAGGTTCCGCGTGCCGCGGCGATGGCACGGTTGCGGCTGTCGGATACGCCGGTGTTTTCTTTATTGATGATGCGAAAACGCGGATCCATTTTCTCGTATTCCCGGCAGATCTCAAGGCTGGTATCAGCGCTTCCGTCATTGACAACGATGATTTCCATATCCTGGTAGGTCTGCTGCATGGCGCTGTTTAGGCAGCGGCGCAGGTATTTCTCCGCGTTGTAGACCGGGATGATGAGGGAGACGAATGGCATGACAATGATTCTCCTTTGCAAAT